>NZ_JAAHIG010000245.1:0-13725 GCF_010692305.1 Moorena sp. SIO4G3
CAGTTATTTCAGATAGTTGATTTGCGTTTAATACCATAGGTATTTTTGTTAACTATATTGATTTAAAGGCACAGTAGTAATATCACGAATTATAAGTAGTTATCTTGACATAGATATTACTGACTTACTTATAGTGTAGTAAAGCACCCTGATTTAAATTTAGTTAATTAAAGCCATTTTAAGCAATCTTAATTTAACTTTCATGAAAATTATAAAAATCCAGAAGACTCTGGCGATATTATTTACCCTGAATTTTAGGTTAATCCTCTTCCGAATCTAATCATTTCGACATGGATTTATATGGCAGTGAACTTAAGAGTAAATAAACCTGCATCTATACAATATTGACTTATACATATTAGTAATTGGTTGCCAAAATGGCAAAATTTTCAGTGATGAGGAAGGAGAGACCGTGGGCCACGCTACGCCATTGACCGTAGGTCAAGCTAAGGGAACGGATATTCTGGAGGAGCGAGAAAATCCCGATGACCAGCAATTGATCAGTAAGGATGAATAAAACGATGACGACTGATCATACTATGAAACTATTTATAGTTACTGGTTTAACGTTGATTAGTTTTACAATATAGCACTACGCATTAAGCTTAGGACATTCCTAAACTCTGAAACTTAGTCATAGCTTACTTCTGACTTCTGACTTCTAACTTCTGACTTGCGCGTAGCGCTATATGCGATCGCGTCCAATCAAAGCATGTCTTGTGAATCCAATGGTGTCCTTTAGCTCAACTTCCTCTGACCGAAATTAAAGTCAATCATTATCATTCCAAATACTAGCAGTGATTTTCGGGATACTCTGGCGGGTCAAACCGAGGTATATTTTATAACCGATAGGTTTAAATCAATTTAATAGGGTTACAGTTGACGATTGACGCTTGAGTGTCAGGGATAAACGCTCAACAAAAAAACAAACTAGTGACCTCAAACAATCTAAAACGGAACTAGATAAGGAACTAGATAAGGAACTAGATATAGTTAAGCATCTTCAATATCTCAATATCTCAATTGATTTAAAACTACCGTTTAGGAGACTTGTTTTATTTGCCAATCAAGTATATAATAGTGAATGGAAATCACATCAATTTTAATCCTAACTGTTGAAACTCTTCTTAATAACCAGGGTAACTGGTCTTTTCTTACCACTAAACGTAACTAGTTAGTAAGGAGTCAGCAGTCAGCTCTCGGCTGTGGAGCTTCTCAAGAGAGGTGTCCAAAATAGCTCATGTCTTCCTGCTCAGATAGGTAGTACGGAATTATTCTGATCAGCAAATTCAGCACCATGTCACCCACAGAGGCGCTCACAAAATTCAGATAGGTACTACGGAATTATTCTGATCAGCAAATTCAGCACCATGTCACCCACAGAGGCGCTTGTCGGGCAAAAGCGATGCAGCGCAGCCATTGGGGAGCCAGCCCAGTCTTGGGGTTCCCTCACTCGCGCTTTGCATCAAGACAATGTCACCACAATCTAAGCAAAAATGTCACAAAGAGTACTCATCAAGGGTACCGTCAAACATAAAACTTGCCAACATACTAGATATATAAGTAAGCCCACCCACAACAGTCTTTTTCCCCGAGCTAGACTGTTTTACCCATCAAGGTGTAAGCTGAGCGGGAACTGGCAAGGGGTTCAGTCATTCATGTATAAAAGGTACAATAATCCCGCCGATGGCGGAGTATAACGACGAGTAAAGTAGAAAAAGACACAATAAATGCAGATTTTCTTTCTGATCTGGTTGGGACAACTAGTATCCCTTCTGGGGTCTAATCTTACCGAATTTGCTTTGGGTGTTTGGGCTTACCAGACCACTGGTTCAATCACCCAATTTGCCCTAATTTCTTTATTTATTCACCTACCCAATATTATTATCTCACCCATAGCTGGTACATTCGTAGACCGGTGGAATAGACGCTGGGCGATGATTCTCAGCGACTCCGTGGCGGGGGTTAGCACACTGGTGGTTATGGCTCTGGTGTTCTCGGGCAGGTTAGAGATCTGGCACATTTACCTAGTCGTAGCAATCAGTTCAACGTTTAAGGCTTTCCAGTTGCCAGCCTATACAGCAGCTACGACTCAGCTGATGCCTCAAGAACATCTTAGCCGTGCTAATGGCATGATGCAAGCCTCTAGGGCAACTGCCAAGATTCTTGGACCGACCTTGGCGGGTGTGCTGCTGGAGACCATCCACTTGCAGGGAATTCTATTAATAGACTTCATCACATTCATCTTTGCCCTAGCAACATTGCTAAGGGTTCAGATTCCCCATCTCCAGTCTAGCCATCACACTCATCAAAAGCAAGCCCACTTCTCTCAACTGCGCCAAGATCTAGTATCAGGCTGGCGTTACATTGCCAAACGCCAAGGACTACGAGGGTTGCTGATGTTCTTTGCCGTGGTCTACTTCAGTATGGGTATTCTTCAGGTGTTGTTCTGGCCACTGGTGTTAAGTTTTGCCTCCAGTGCTGAACTTGGGGTCATTTTATCTATTGGCGGTTGTGGGATGCTGATTGGTAGCTTAGTCATGACTACCTGGGGAGGACCCAAGCCCAGGATATACGGTATTTTTAGCTTTGTAATCCTGCAAGGCTTGTTCTTACTTTTAGGTGGGTGCCGCGCTTCTGTGAGCTTGGCTGCTCTTGGGGCGTTTGGTGTCTTATTTGCTCAACCCATTATCGTTAGCTGTAATCAGACTATCTGGCAGAACAAAGTCCCAGCTAATCTGCAAGGACGGGTCTTCGCCTTACAACTGGCCATCGAAAACTCGTTATTGATCCTTGCCCACATGCTAACCGGACCCTTAGTCGATCATGTTTTAGAACCGATGATGGCTACCGATGGATTGTTAGCAGGTAGTATTGGGCATATCATTGGCGTTGGTCCAGGGCGTGGCATGGGCTTGCTGTTGCTGTTGATGGGATTGCTGAACATTCTGGCAAGCTTTATCGCTTATCGATATCCACCTATACGGCGAGTGGAAAAGGAACTGCCGGATGCTATTCACCCTAACTTAGGTTTAACTAGTTCCAGTAGTGTTTGATAGCAAATCCGCTTCAAAAACCCCCGTTATGATTCCAGCATTCTTTCTCCTGTTCTCCTGAAGCTCCTGAAGCTCCTAAAGCTCCTCATGCTTTTTGCTTCAAAAGGGGGTAATTAACCCGGATTTGGTATGAAACGTTATTAGATTTGCCTGATCTGTTTTGCTGAGGATTTATGCAAAAATTGATCCATCCTCAATACTTTGGCTCTACAGATTAAACACGCTCTGAGTGTAATAGATTCTACTAACCTATGAAAATTGCTATTATCACTTCTGGATTCTTGCCTGTCATTGATGGCGTAACAGTTAGTGGATTATCTAGGCTACAACGACTGAGTCAGTGGGGACACCAGGTGTTGTTATTTTGTCCTGACTACAGTGCGTTAGAAGATGTCTATCCCAATTGGCGAGATTATACTGGTCAAATCCTGCCTGGGGTGAGAGTCATAAATTTACCAAGTACCCCATTCATGGACTTAGATTTTGAGCGTCAGGTGCGTAGAAGTTCCTATTCAATCCTCCTCCAGGAGTTAAAAAAATTCCAGCCCGATATTATTCATGTTGATGAACCAGAAAGACTGTTTTTTGGCTTTTTTAGAGTGCCTGGGGTCGCTTTTGCCAAAAAGGCTGGTATTCCCTGTGTGAGTTTTTTTAGGACTAATTTTCTCGACTATGCCGAAGATTACTTTTCTCTACCGTCTGTGGTCGTCGCTGGAATTAAATTTATTTTTAAAACCATATTGCTTTCAGTGTACAATTCTTATGATGTCACCTTAGTGTCTAGTCGGATTACCCATAAAAAAATTATCGATCTAGGCATTAAAAACACCACTTATGCCAATTTGCTTGGCTTTGATGCTAGTAAATTCTCTGCGGATTTACAGGAGGAACAGTTTTTCGAGAAGAACTATGACCTTAGAGGGGTTGACAGTAAAGTTAAGTTAGTTTTCTTAGGTAGGTTAACTCCAGATAAGGGGTGGGAATTTACCCTGAATGCCTTTTTACGAGTTGTACAAGAGGTCAACAGTGACCAAATCGCACTGATCATTGTTGGTGATGGTCCGATGCGGCATGAAATTGCTACCAGGTTAAGCAAGTTAACACCAAATAGTTACTTCCTCGGTAGAGTCCCACCGGAAAATGTTCCAGCTTTGTTGGTCAACAGTGATATTCATATCACAGCATCTGAGAAGGAGACTAGAGGGCTAACTATATTAGAAGCCTTCGCTGCTGGAATTCCTGTGCTCGCTCCTGAAGCAGGTGGGGTAGTGGAGAATATCCAAGACGGATGGAATGGCTTTTTGTTCACTCCCCAGAATCAGGAAGATTTCTCCGACAAGCTCAAAGTATTAATTGAGAACCCAGCGTTGCGACAGGAAATGGGTCGCAACGGTAGGGAGTGTGTTTCCCAATATGGTTGGGATGAGAGGGTTAAGAATTTAATCGGTATTTGGGAAAACCAGATTGCTTTGAAAACCCACTGATATCAAGTCCAGTTAATCAGTGACAGCTCCCACACTCACTCTTTGAGTTCAGTGTGGGCAACAAGCGCCAATCCAGCTATTGCTTAGGAGGCGCTGGGCTTTAAGAACGGACTGCCCTCTCTTGATGCAATAGCGAGTGGGGGAAACCCCCAAGACCGCGCTGCATCGCTGCCGCTCTGGTTTTTTGTTTAATAATGTTTGACCAACTTTCCAGCATTTTAGGCTTTGAAAGTCAGTACTTCCACTATAACACATCGATTGGTCTTTTGTGAAATACCCTGTGCAAAATTCATCCCTGGAGACGAAACCTTAGGATAGTGGAGCCTTAATCAAAAAGTTTTAACCCTTTTACGCATAACCGACTAACCATAAAGGCTCCACTATCCTTACGGTAACTTTAAACACTCATGCTGCGCATGTTCGTTGTGGGGCTTCTTTTGCCGGAAGCTAAAGAGAATAGCCTATCGCTTTTTGGTAATTGGTAATTGGTAATTGGTAATTGCCTATTACCAGCTAACGGATAGGATGAGCACTCCAATGGACTTGATATGATTGATTTGAGTTATCTGTGTTTAAGGTTTAAAAGTAGTCGGTTTCTGGCTGCGGCATTGGTACCATCTCAAAGTTGGATGGATCGCGAAGATAACGAATGGCATCTTCTTCTAAGCGGTAGGTTATATAGGATTCAAGGGTATTTGTGTGTTTTAGGGCAGAAAGATAGCCATCGATATATAGCCGCAATTCGTCGAAGCTATAACCTCGATTCCACAAATCGACTAGGGAGTCAGTAAGTTTTTGATAGCAGCGTATAGCTTGAGGATCTTGCAGCATAGTCTTAATAAATTTTGAGTATCAACACTAGTGGTATTGGCTCACTCAGGAGAAACTCGGATACGCCAACTTAATTTCAGTTTAGCAAAAGTAGCAAGTCCTCGATACTTTTCTCAATTATTTGTTATGTTAGCTAGACTAAATTGCATTTTATATGCTATAATCTAAAATGGTGAATTAAAATTACTGGTGACTTAAAATTTTTCCTATTGTCCCTTTGTTCCTCTGACCTGGTATATTTCGTGCCACTAGGGTGCCCCTAGGAAGTCGCATTTGAAAAACCCAAGCCACTATCAGTGTGATAAGTAGCAGTTGTTACAGAATGTTGATGTTGCTTTTGCTACAATTAAATCCCAACGGCTAAGGCTAAGAGGACTTTAATGTGCCGTGGGCTCAGTGAGAATTCAGATTATTGAAGGAAACCCTCATTTGCGATCGCTTCTAGGGTCCCACCTAAAGAAATCCGGCTATGGGGTGTACCAATCACAAAATCTTGATCAAGCCAAGGAAGACTTTCACCATCGCCAACCCAGTCTGGTTATCCTAGACTCTGATTTACCAGACAGTGATGGGGTTGAATTTTGCTGCTGGGTTCAGCAACAGCGAAAATCTCTAATTTTAATGTTGTCTGCTCGTAATAGTGAAAGAGATATCGTCACTGGTCTTAAAGCTGGGGCAGATGATTACCTGACCAAGCCCTTTGGTATACAGGAATTTATGGCACGGGTGGAAGCCCTAATCCGTCGCCTCCGCATTACGGTGGCTCCCCTGTCTCTAGACTACGGTGATCTCAAAATTGATTTAGTCCAGCGTCGTGTCCGCTTTAAAGAAGAGTTTATTGACCTGACTCCCCAAGAATTTAGCTTGCTCTACGTACTCGCCCAAGCAGAGGGAATGGCTTTGAGTCGGTCTGAATTATTGCGCCGTGCTTGGCCCAATGCTATTGACAATCCACGCACTATCGATACCCATGTCCTTGCCCTGCGCAAAAAAATAGAAACCGATCCTCGACAACCCAGCATTATCCAAACGGTTCGCAATGTTGGCTATCGGTTTAATCAAGGGATAAGTGATAATGATCTAAAATCTGGGACAGAATTGGCAACTCATAAGAGTTATTAGAGGTTGTTGGTTAATTAACCCTTAACCCTTAACCATTAACCCTTAACCCTTAAATCCTGATCAACCAGCGTCGCCGATACATCCCATAGAGAATCAACCACCACAACAGTACATTGACTATGGCAAAGATCAAAGAACCATTCATGGCTCCAGCCCAAGACCGAAACAGATTATCATAAATCCAAGTATAGGTACTCACAGCATTATCACCTGTCCCTACCTTAGTTCGATACAGGATCCGAACTACTAAGCCAGATGCGACAAACAGAAAAATCGCGTTTAATCCCATCACTTCTAGGGGCCATCCCCATCGGCGAAATCCGCGCACTTCAATAAACTCATAACAAGCAGCTAGTAACAGCATCGACCAAGCAGCAGCAAACACGACATAGGAACTTGTCCATAGCTGTTTGTTAATTGGGAACCAGAAATCCCAAACCCAGCCTAAACCAAGACAACCTAGACCAAATAGTACTAATCCCAAACTAGTACGGGACTGTATCGGTTGATGGCGTAGCCAATCCCCAACGAAATAGCCAGCCAAAACAGTTACTACCGCCGGTAAGGTGCTAAACAGTCCTTCTGGATCAAATTGAGCTTGTTTATATAAATGGTTTGTTCCCAATACCATACGGTCGATATAGGCAGCAAAATTCCCTTCCGGTGTCAGATTACCAGCACCATAATCAGCAACTGGTACTAAAGACATTGCTGCCCAGTACCCTAGCAAAACTATTCCGGTCAGTACCCACAAACCCCGTCGTCTTAGATTTAGCACTGCTACAGCACTAAGGAAATAGGCAAGACTAATGCGCTGCAAGACACCCATAATCCGAATAGTATCCCAATCGTAAGTCGGAAAACCATTTAGCAGTAAGCCTAGAGCAAATAGAATGGCACATCGCCTGCCAATACGCCAATATCCTTGGGATACGGATTGGTTGTTATTGGTGTACTTGACTAAGGAAAAAGCCATTGCTACACCAGCAATAAATAAAAAGGCAGGAAATACTAAGTCTGTGGGGGTAAAACCATGCCACTTAGCGTGAAGTAACGGGGGATAGACATAAGACCAACTTCCGGGATTGTTGACTAGAATCATGCTAGCCATGGCAATACCTCGAAAGACATCAAGAGAGGTTAGACGCATGATAGGCAAGAGGCAAAAGGCAAAAGGCAATAGGCATGCTAGCAATAGGCAATAGGCATGCTAGCAAAATTAAAATAACCGTCAAGGGTCAACTGTCAAGAAATGATTAAGCCCATTCTTGAGATGCTTTAGCTTCTGCTTGTACTAATCTCTCTCGCAACTGTTGCCAATTAATCTGCTCAGCGGTCGTGTCTTGGAGTAACTGAGTATCTTGTAAATACAAGACTCGATTACAAAATAACTCAGCCATATCTAGCTGATGATTGACCATCAAAATTGTGATCTGCTCCTTTTGCGCTAAATCGGTAAATACCCTGATCACCTGAGAGGCTATACCAGCATCTAAGGCTGAGGTTGGCTCATCGAGTAACACTATTCTTGGTTGGACAACTAGTGCTCGTGCGATCGCAACCAATTGCCGTTGTCCCAAAGACAGTTGTAACTCTGTACGCTCTAACCACTCCGCTGGAATACGCAGTCTCTCTCGAATCTCTTGTATCCGTTGTGCGTTCGCGTAGCGTGGCCTACGGCCAATCGCTTTTTTTGGTAGCTGTTGTAATACCAACGGATAAGCTAGAGCCTCCTGAACGGTCATCCCTAACAGTTTTGGTTCTTGAGGTACCAGCATGATTTGTCGGCGCAATTCTAGGACAGGGATATTCCGGATGTTCTGATTATCTAGGTAAATATTTCCCTGGGTGGACTCACTGAGTCGGTTCAACAGGCGCAACAGAGAGGTTTTACCAGCACCGGATGGTCCAATCACGCTGATGCGATCGCATTGGCTGACCTCGAAAGAAATATCAGTTAATATCGGTATTCCAGCTGCTTTAGCCCTGGTTGAGAGGGTCAGGCTTACCTGTTTGAGCTGCAACAGGGTATTAGTCAATCGCTTCGCTCCAGTTCAAAATTATCAATGTCTTGATGCCATAGCCAGTGGTTTTGGATCTTGATCAAGGTAACCATTCAGCAGTCAGCAGTCAGCAGCCAGCAGTCAGCCTAATGCTTAAAATAAACATCGAACAGGATAATTTAAAAGTTCGAGATTTTACAGAATTGAAAGTTTAGGGATTTGCTCATCTAAGTATTCAGCCGTTGGCTGTTCGCGCAGCGTGCGCATTAGCTGATAGCTGATAGCTGTTCGCGTAGCGTGCGCGTAGCGCATTAGCTGATAGCTTACATCAAACCTTGATTAATAGCTGTGGTTATTGTCCAGCCATCTACCAGTAATAGCAAGAGGGTGAATCCAAACAAAATTAGATACATCCAAGGCTGGGCTAGGGGACGAATATCGGTAGTATCTATCCCGGTATAGTTTTGTACTAACTTAACTAAGCGATTAAATCCCACTACTCGCATTGGCAGCAAGTAAGCTTGGTCAGAAGACTGGCTAATGAAATAGTAAACAAGTCCCCCTTGACCTGTGGTGCGCATTTTCAAGTCTTTCACCTCTTTCCAGTCTAATTGCCAACCTTTGCGAAAGAATCGGGGCACCCAATTGGGATAAGCCACCTGAATTTTTTCGTCATCTACAATCACCTGTTCGCTTAAAGCTCCATAGAGGGCTAAAAATCCTAAGCTAATGCCTACCCACAGGAGTATTGGGGATACTGGAGTCGATGATACTTTAGCTAAAAACGGTAATGGTATCAACAGCGCCCAATAAAATGTTATTAGGGTAATTCGAATTATAGGAGAAATCCGAAATACAGAAGGCCTATCCTGTTTAGTTTCAGGGTTAGTTTCAGGTTTAGTTTCAGATACTGTTTGTTGATTTGGTAACATAATTCAAAAGGGTTAAATAAGGGAATAGGGAATAGGGAATAGGGAGTAGGGAGTAGGGAGTAGGGAAGATGGTAAAATTTATGTTTACCTCAGGTGCGACCCGTGGCGAATTTAATTCTTAATGGATCAAGCGTACCTAATAGCTATGATAAATTTTAGATCAACTTAAAATTTTATAGTCGATTGACCGCATCAAAACTAATAGCCGAGAAAAAATTACCCCACGGTCGAGGTGGGGTGTGGCTCTATTTAATTAATTGGGCAACTGTTGACTAAACTCATCTAAAGAGTTAACCGTTAATGCTGTAGCCATCAACTCTTCCAATTGTTCAAGACTTAAGGCTTGAAGTCTGACATAAATCTCCGAAGGAATCTCCCCAAATCGTAACTTTAGTATTCGCTCCAAACTTTTTTCAATCCCTTGTTCAATCCCTTGAGCAACACCCTCTTGTAAAATTTCCTGATACCAGGGTGATTCACGTAATACTGTCATATCCCACCTCATAATTTGTTGAATTAACGGTATCTCTAAAACGAAGCTAGCGAAAAAAGCTAACAATGGTTCTAGTTGGTTCAAAGTTTGATCTGCTCTTAGGGCCTGGACGGCTGAGCGCAATTTAGATTCACTAGCACCTCCTTTTAAGATAGGGACAAATGGGAATAGGGGAGGCAAAGGTTGTCCTAATACTAATTCAGCATCTACTTCCCACAGATTAATTACCCGATAATCTTGACGTGCCTTTAGTCCCATGAATTCACTGTCGTAACAGTCTTCAATGGTGACGGTAGCTGGGGGTGGCAAGATATTAATTAATACTGGATAAGTGGATAGGTTATATTTCTCCTCAGCTAAGGCAACATAATTGCGCATGCGCTTAGGCATGGCCTGACTATAGCGCAGTTGTAATTCATTGAGAATCAAAAATTCTTGATGTTCAGGACTCTTTGCTTTGACAATTACGTCGCTTTCCCGACTAATCCATTGAAATTCAGCATCGAGTAACTGAGATGCCCGCACTTGGGGATTACCCGTTACCCATTGCACCCAGGCATTGGGGGCGAGACTGATTAGACGTTTGCTACCAATATCTGCAGGTTTTGCCATAGACAATTACCGAATCAATACTAATTACTGAAGAACGCCCACTCTACTTTGCAGAGCTGTTTCTGGGGTCAGACTAAAATTTGATTGCTGGGGAGCTGGGTCTCCCACACTTCCCACACTCCCTGCTCCTTAAGATTCTTCTTCTATAGGCTCGTCGTCTATAGGCTCGCCGTCTATAGGCTGGGCGTCTATAGGCTGACCAATATCGAAGATAATGATAAATTTCCTATCAGGCATCAGTCGTTTCAGAGCCTGCAAGTGACCTTCCGCATCAGAACGGTTGCGGAAACGAGCAACAACCACCCGCTGCATTTTCGGCAACAGGCGAACAACCACCCATGGGTGTAGGCGTTGAGAGTACGACATAAAATATTAGGTATCTCCTTAACTGGGGGTCTAGAGCCAGCCTGGGGTCCTGGAGAAACTGTCGGCTGGCTTTTACCGTGGAACGTTTTAGCGCCCACGGTAATTTTATTATAACACAAAAAACATTATATTATAACATTTTTTAAGAACTTTTGTAACAAATTTTTTAGGGAGCAGGGAATCGGGAATCGGGAATCGGGAGTAGTGGAGTGGGGAAAAATCCTGTGTAACAAATTAATTAATTTTTTAGAGAACTATGGGTGATGCGACCTTGGAGCCGCTTCCAATTCCCGATTTCCTAACTATTCCGGTATTAACGCAGTCGCTAATAGTGGAAACAACAGCACTTGACTTGCTACCCACCCTTACAATATTTACCACCTTTACCACGCTTTCCTCCCTGTTCCCTGTTCCCTATTCCCTGTTCCCTAAAAAAATAAGTTGCCAATTTGTCTTTTATCTATTAAACTAGTATTATAGGAATAGTTTTAGGAGAGTCAACTGATGAACAAGTGTGTTGGTACTACTGAAGCAGCATCTTTATTAGGAATTTCCTCTAGACGATTGCGGCAACTCCTAGAGAAGGGTCGCGTCCGAGGTGCCTATAAAACTGGTAAATTCTGGATTATTCCTCTGTTCAACCATTTGCCACAAATTACCAAAGGTACCCGTGGACCAAAGGGCAAATGGCGTACCAGTCGTCCCCCTGCTTTAGCTAAAATTAATGTCAATCGCAATCACATTGGCTCCAATATGAAGAAAAGTCCCAAAGACCGGAAGCCAGTGATTTCAGTAAAACGAAAGGGCACTAATCTCTACGGCAACGAGGTCGAAATCCTCGGTCCGTGTAAGATTGTCTATCAGCCGGATAATCCACTCGATTGTGGCGCTCGTTTGTGGATCGAAACTTTCAGTGATATTCACTTCATTTCTTGATGCAAAGCGCGAGTGGGGGAAACCCCCGCAGGTCGGCGCTGCATCGCTGGTGGCAGTTTCCCAGCTATAGCAATCCGATCTGATTCGTAAAATAAATGGGCTGTTTTAAGGCAGAAGGCAGAAGGCAGAAGGTAAAATAGTTTCAGGAGCAATAAATCGCTTCGCGACTCTTCAAAAATGCTCAACGTCTTCTTTAGTTAAACCAGTTGTTGCTACGATTAAATCGATATCAATCCCTCTTGCTTTCATAGCTTTGGCTATTTCTGTGGCTTTCTCTGCTCTCCCCTGCAATTTTCCGCCTGCTTCTGCCCCTTCCAGTAGGCTAATTTCATACCGTTTATTTTCCAGATAGTTCTGATAAGCTACTTTTTCTGGTAATGGTAAATTATCAAGTCTTAGCTTTTCCTTGGCTTCGGCTAATCCTCTGGCTTGGAACTCTTCCTTGATTTCACTATTCTTTAGGAAATAGATCCATTCATCTAAACTGTTTCTGGTTACGTTATCAAACTGGTTGACTCTCAATATATAATATTCGGGAAATATCTGATAGACTTGCTCTAGTTTGAACAACTCCTTCTGTAGGCTGGATAGTCCTAAAGAGTCACGATGATGACGACCTCGGAAATCTAGTTTCCCTTCATAGATGTAATCTTGTCCTTGTCCTAGAGTAAAGTAAACAATATTAATCGAGTAGACTTTTTTGAGTTTACTATAGGGCTCTCCTTTATCTAGATATTGGGTGAGCAGTGTGGAGACACCAAATAGCATTCGATGAAAGTAATCATTTTCGGAACTGTTTTGGACTTCGACGAGCAGTAACTCTCCAGCACTATTGAGGGCTAGAATATCGACCCGATTCAGTTTATTGTCTTCGGTGAGCCGATTACTTTCCCTGTCTTGATGCAGTCGCTCATGGGGAGGGGCTGTGTGCGGAACCTGCGTCCGCACCTTGTAAGCCCCGTGGAAACCCCAAGACCGCGCTGCATCGCCTTCTAAAATCGATTCAATAGTAATCTCTTGTCCTAGTAATTCGGTGATCAAGCCTTCTAGGACAACATAATTAGCTTTATCCCTCAGCAGTTTTTTGATTGCCCAGTCAAAGCGGATGTGTGTCTTGGCCATGATTAGTAGAATTAGGAGTAGGGAGTAGGGAGTAGGGAATAGCGGATCTGGGAAAAAATTCTCTGTACCTCATTAATATAAAAAATACTATAGTATAAAAGCTCTAGTTAACAAGCAGTGTTAACTCAAAAATTCATTAATTTTATTATAGGTGGGATTTACTTTATTGAGTTTAAAAATAACTCTACCGGTAACACTAGTTACTGCTTAGTTTAGTAATCTGCTCTACTAATGATGGATAAATTTACTTTATCGATAAACTCAGGTGTGTTTTTGATTTCCCGAGTAACTTTACCCGTAACGATACACGTTTTTCAAGTACTATTTCACTGTTTTTATCCGCCGCATATAGTGTTTTTTTTTAACTATAGTTTAACTTTTTGATGATCTTTGCCATTGTTGCTCTACTTACTCTAATTTTAACTTTTTGTTCGAGCAGCTCGCACAGTTCTGATAGAGTTGCATCATTGCGGTGCGCGGCACCGTTATTTGTTTCTATTATTTCTACTAAACTAACTAAATGATCTTCGTTGAGTTTTGGTTTTGGATTGCCACCATAACGTCGAGGGGCTATGTCTCCTGTTTCTCTATATTGTTTCAGCAAATTCTGCACGAAACTTTTCGCTAGGGTGCATCTCATTTTTGCTGTTTGACTCGGTGGTGCGTTACGGGGTGGGCTATTTCAATGGTGGCGAAGAGGTAGAAAATCAGGGCGAGCCCACCCCTAACGCACCCTACGCAAAATTTACAAAAGTGAGATACACCCTT
>NZ_JAAHIG010000246.1:0-13708 GCF_010692305.1 Moorena sp. SIO4G3
TGGTGAGCCCTGTGAAGAACTAACTCGTGTGTTTGTCGGGCAATATTGCGATCACCCAGCTTAGATTATCATAAATTCAAATATAGCGTTTCTCATAGCTATGAGGTAAACATTATTTTTTCCCTGTTCCCAGATCCGCTGTTCCCAGATCCGCTGTTCCCTGCTCCCTGCTCCCTGCTCCCTGCTCCCTAAAACCTAAAAATTTCTACCTCATGGGTATAAGACTTGCTATAAGCCCGTTATCTCCTCTAAGTTCATGCTGAAAGTGGCAACAGTCACTGTAATCCAGGAAGTTAATCAACCTGATGAACTAATTCCTGTATTAGTTTTGTGTCCATCTCAAGATGAGAAGCAGTTATTTTATAGCGCTGACTTTGCTGCTTATTGCTTTCATTGCCTAGAGTATCCATGTCTACAAACAACGCCACCTAAACTCAACGGTCAAGTCGATTTAGTAGCCTTTTGCCAAGATGCGATCGCTTATGCCAAAGCACATAAGATTGCAGCTGTTTATTACAGCTTTGATATCGCTAATTTAGTAGCTGCCGTGGTTTGTAAAAGCATCAATATCTTTGGCCCTCGTCTTGAAAGTATATTGCAGTGTTTTCATAAGTTTTATGCCCGTGAAATTGACTCATATCCCCCCGGTTACAGTGTTGTAAAACTGGAAAATGAAAAAGAGATTTTAATTGACAAGGACATTGTAAATACGTTGACGTTTCCCGTATTTGTTAAACCAGTTTGCTCTAGTTACGGGATGTTTTGTGGCAAGGTCGATCAACCTGAACAATTACAACAGGTATGTAAAGATCTAGCGGGGGCTTATCAACCTTGGTGGCAAATGTATCGAGATTTATTCCAAACATTTGTTGATGCCACAAAATCCCCCTTAGCTGTAACATCTCAAGTTCCGCTTTTAGTTGAAGATCTGATTTCCGGTCAACCCTTAACCTGTGATGGCTTTGTTTATAGAGGACAAGTTCATTATTTGGGTTTAGTGGATACCGTAGAAGCAAAAGACGGGTCAGTGGATTGTTATGTCTTTCCCTCTCAAGTGAGTCAGGCACAACAAAGGGCTATTTACGAACGAGTAGCTAATTTTATTCAAGATAGCGGTTTGGACAATAGCTTTTTCAGCGCTGAATTTTGGCTTCAAGAGCAAGGCTCCCCGGTCTTAATTGAAATGAATGCCCGGATGAGTGCTACATTTGGCTTTTTGTATCAGCAGAGTTTGAATTTTAATTTACCCAAAGCAGCTCTGACATTAGCCCAGGGAATTTGTCCAGATATTCCAAGCCAGACATTAGTAGAACAAACACCCACCAGTTGTCGCCTGTATCTGTCAACTCGTAACAGTGGTCTCGCCTCAACACTGTTGGATTTTAGCCTTGCGGAACAAACCCTTAGTTGCTCACAACTGATTACCTTTAATTGTGAAGCAGCAGACCAAATTAAAGATACTTACTATCATCCCACTCCACTGGCAGAACTAAACCTCGTTGGTTCTAACCGAGCTGCCCTACAGTTTTATGGTCAGCATCTACGCAATGCATTACTGCTAGAACGGCGCTCCCCAGCCTATCAAATTGCCGTGGTCCAAGACTGCGTTCTCCAGGGGGGTGAGGGACTCTATTATGACCCCAGAAGTAATCAACTATTCTGCCTGGACTACGGTAATCCTCAGCTGATTCAACTGTGCTTAACAACCCGCAAGGTGCAGCGGTTCCCATTACCTGGTTTGTGTTACGGTCTTGCCCTATCGGGGACGGAAACGTTGGTGTTGTCTGGGGAATTGGGACTGGTGGAGTTAAATCTCAATACCAAACAGATAATACCAATTATCCAAGACTATCAGGGTAAACAGTTGGTTTGCAATGATGTAGTTATTGACAAAAACGGAAACATTTGGTTCAACACCATCGATGAGGATGCCACAGCAATTAGGGGAACAGGGGCACTGCTAGCCTGCAATCCCCAGGGGCAAGTCCAGGAAGTTTTTGCGGGGCTAGGTTATGCCAACGGCATGGGACTATCACCAGATGGGCGATCGCTCTATGTTGTGGATAGCTTAGAACGGTCTGTTCATGTCTTTGTTCTCAATTCGGATCGCACTGAAGCAACCCTACCCTATATTCACGACCATCACAAATTTATTGTTGCCGATGAACGTGAAGGAGTACCCGATGGATTGGCTGTCGATGGGGCTGGTCGTCTTTGGCTCACATTTTGGTTTGGTGGCAAAGTAGTCTGTATCGATCCGCAATCTCAAGCAAGAGTCAGAGAGATTATTCTACCTGTGATGAATATTAGCAGCGTGACCATTGTTGATTCTAAATGCGATCGCACTGCCGACTCACCCTGCAAATTGTTTGCTTGCTCATCTGCTGTGCCTTGGCTAGGGGGAAAAGTCTTAGCACCCTGGTATGCAGGTGATTTGCCAGTTGATAGACAAGGATACCTTTTTGAAATCGATATCGAATTTTGAAATTTATCCTAAGGTTAGGGAAAACCCATTAAAGATAATACTTAAAAGGCTTTTCCTGCCTATATTCTGCCTAAGCATATGGGCTACTTCACAGGCTAGAAGCCTGTGCCACGCACGCTACTTGAGGTGCAGTTACCCCTCAGCCGTTGGCCTTGGGCTTTTCTCCAGACTTTCAATTTTCTAAAATCCCAAACTATTAAATTCTTTCGGAAGAGATTTATTTTAGCTATCATGCTGACAGCTGACGGCTAAATGCTTACAAACCAACCCATTTTTTTTGGTTAAAAAAGTACCCTTGTGGGTACTGTCAGAGTCATAAATTACTTTTTACATTTGAATAGACATCTTAAAAACATATCAAAATTATTTTTTCTAAGGAGTTCCCATGACAAATCGTTCAGAGAAGTCTTTTGACGTTCGCCTCGACGCTGCAAAACTAGCTAGAAGTCGTGACTATCCTACCCATAAAGCCAATGGGGATGAACAGCGACATGCTGATGATCAGTATTTTATGTCCTTTACCAAAGGGCTACCTCACAACCCTGATACAGGGCTACTACAAGACCCACAGGATTTTGTGGAGTTTCGCCGTGCAGTGGATGATGGCTTTATTGATCCCTTCTCTGATCGGGTACGTCATGGTGCCAAATTTGAGGTAGTATTTACAGGTCAAGACTACACTATTAAACCTGAGACTAACCCTGATCTGCTTGAGCAATTTAGACAATGGCAAGCAGCAACTGCAGGGGTTGTCTTTGAGCTAAACGGACCCGATCCACAAGCTGTTACCATGCCTCCAGCACCACCGTTAATGGATGCTAGCGGTAAGGCTAACCCAGAGCTAATTTTTGAGATAGCAGAGATCTACGAATTAGCCATACTGCGGGATCAGCCCCTCAATGACTTTGAGAAGAGAGGAGCGAATAGCAAAATCGAGAGTTCAATCAATCGTCTCAATGCCCTCGACTATATTTGCAACCAAACTGGACGACCTCGGAAGGTGAATTCCAAAGGCAGGCTTGATGAGCAAACCGTATTCCGAGGCTCTTCTCCAGGAGTGGAAGTCGGTCCCTATCTCTCTCAGTTTCTACTGATAGGTAATGTTGATCTCAATGGT
The DNA here is from genome assembly GCF_010692305.1 of Moorena sp. SIO4G3. Taxonomy (NCBI): domain Bacteria; kingdom Bacillati; phylum Cyanobacteriota; class Cyanophyceae; order Coleofasciculales; family Coleofasciculaceae; genus Moorena; species Moorena sp. SIO4G3. The sequence continues at coordinate 3,603 of NZ_JAAHIG010000246.1, forward strand.
GGTGGCAACGTTGCAGAAGGGAAAATTACCTATGGTGCTTTGCAAATTGATCAAAAGGTTCCCATTGCAAGACCCAACAAAGATTACATGACCAACATGGAAGACTATGTCTTGGTTCAGCGTGGGATTAAGCAAGACAGAGAAAGCTATGTTTTAGAGAATGATCAAAACCCTAAGCTACCAGATCGTCCAGCTCGTCGATTTATCTCCACTCCCCGGGATTTAGCCACCTATGTTCATTACGACGCTCTTTATGAACCGTATCTCAACGCTTGCATCATTCTCCTGGGGATGCAAACACCCTTCGATCCCGCTTTTGATCATCTTTCTGGGGGTGGTGTAGCAGCAGCTAATCCAGCAACCCGTCGCAATGCTGCTGGTTTTGCCCTCTATGGCGGTCCACACATCTTAACTTTGGTTACTGAAGTCGCCACACGAGCACTCAAAGCTGTCTGCTTCCAGAAGTTCAATAACCATATTCGCCTGCGACCAGAGGCATTGGCAGCCCGGATTGAACTATTACGGCGATTTCAAGAGCTACCATTACAAGCTAAAGCTAGTGTACCCAGAGCATTACTCAAGTACATTAGAAGGTTTCAACGTGAACTAGAAAGTAACGGTACTCTCAACTTCATTTTGGAACTAGCCAATCAAAATGGCTCTGGCTCACAGAATTATCTACTACCAATGGCATTTCCTGAAGGGTCTCCCATGCACCCTGCCTATGGTGCAGGACATGCCGCTGTTGCTGGGGCATGTGTGACCATGCTTAAGGCATTCTTTGATACCAGTGCAGTTTTAGTAGAAACACCAGTCAAAAACCCAAAACCTCGACAAGCAAGGACACAGATCAGATTTAAACGCTATAGCCCCAAAGATCAGGCTATTGTGTTCCGTGCCCCTGATCTGTCTGGCCATAAGCAAGGTGAGGCGAGACTTGTGTCAGAGCGATCCAGGGATTTTCTGACTCTGGAGGGTGAGTTGAACAAACTGGCTGCCAATATTTCCATTGGTCGCAATATGGCTGGGGTTCACTACTTTACTGACTACTATGATAGTTTGCGCATGGGTGAAGAAATTGCCATCGGTATTCTGGAAGAACAGGCATTGACCTATGCCACTGATCCCTTTGTGCTGTCACTGCCAACCTTCGATGGAGACGTGATTCGGATCGGTGCCCGTTGAGCTCTGACCTGCTTAATGATGGGGATTTCTTTGAATACCCATCATTAAGGAGATGGGGAGATGGGGAGATGGGGAGATGGGGAAGATTTTGATTAAGGGTAATTGTAAACTATCAGCTGATAGCTCTTCGCGTAGCGTGGGCGTAGCGCATTAGCTGACGGCTGATAGCTTACGAGTAATTATACTAAAATGATATAATGAACCTAAGATAATCGACCCTTGTAATCCAAGATGATCTATATTTTTTATGATGATTCCATCTGAATTTAACACAGTTTTTAGATACCAACTCTGGATAGACCACAAGTCGATGATTTGACTTTTTCTGGGATTGTTCCATCCGTATTTATACTTAGACAGCAAGACCCTCCGCTCTGTCACCTTTCGTACTACAAAACGAAGTGCGGAATGTGGGATGGACAAAATACCAAATAGCACCAATGTGATTTTCAAGGGATTTGGACCTGATGCAATTAGCGATCGCCTATCAAGTTTAACTTTTCTAGTGCAGCATCAGACTTTTATAAGAATGGAATTCCAATTTTTCGATCCATTGTAACCGTACATATCCTGATAGTAAGTATCAATATAAAGGAAAACAACAAATTCAGCCACAACAAGCGTGATTTTACCATAGGATTATTGACTCATGCTTGGGTTAATGGGATGACTTTGTGGTCAGAACTTGCCCAGACTCTGATGAGTCTCAAGCCTCATAAATGGCTTGATTTTCAGCGAGGATTGAAAGCTCTATCCCAGCTACAGCAAGCATTAGAACCATGTTGTCATCCTTAAAGCGCAACCACATATAGTGAAAACGGTTGCCATTAACTGTTATAAAATTTTTTCCTTGCATAAGTTTAATTTCTAATTTAAAGATTATCGGATTTTATAAAGGACTTAAAAGCTAATTATCGAAGCATTAGACTTCACTGAAACTCCCAGGAAGTGATAAGCAAAGTGGTATTTATTCCCACCCCTGCAAAGAGTTAGCTTACCAGTCGTTTTTCGAATATATTCCACAATTTATCTAGTGTATCGGCAGCAGTAGATCTGATGTGGTAATTAGCTATTTCTGAAAGTACGGTCTCAGCAGGATTTATCTCTACTATGGGCACATTTAACCTACGAGCTTTATACAAAGGTTTAGTAATGTATTGGTAGTCTCTGGAGGTGCCGATCAAAAAAATGAGATCAATGGGAGCATTATCTAGGATCTTGAAAGTTTCTTCCGACGAACTCATATGATGTTCACCAAATAACTCAATATCCGGACGAATTAATCCTTCGCAAGCTGGACATTTTGGTGGTAAATCCATCGGTTTACTATATCCGGCTATGAGTTCTTCTGCAGTTGTCCTGTAAGAACAATTTACACAAAATAGTTCGGAGAGTTGTCCATGTACTTGAATCAAGTTTTTACTTCCGGCTGCGCGCTCGAACCCATCTATATTCTGCGTCAATACCCATGTACCTGGTTTCCAAGACTCGATTTGTGCAATGACCTCATGAGCACGATTGAATTTTGCTTTATGACAGGCTGCTCCAATTTGCCACAGATATTTCCACGTTACTTCGGGAGAAGATTGTAACATGTTTTTACTGATAGCTTCTTCGATTGGTATACCTTCTTGAGTGAGAACACCTTCAAAAAGTCCACCAACACCCCGATATGTAGGTAACCCGGAGTCTGCAGATAAACCGGCTCCAACAATGAAAAGAATAGACTCTGCCTTGAGAATGCAATCAGCAACAACACTCAGAATATCATCCATTAGTTTCTAAAACACAACATTCTAATTTTAGAACATTTCTCGATTCGAGTTAACAACTTATTTGAACACCCTGCAAACAAGCAAGCTTGTACAGAACTCTAGCTCCGACATTTCCATCCCACTCATCTCCAACATCACCAGGCGCAACCTCGCACAAATCAAAACCAATAATTGTTTTGCCTGTTTGAACTAGCGATCGCCAACGTCAAAGGCACGCCCAGCCTAACTTTCAACCCCCTTGTCACCCCCTCAGGCTCCCGCCATAATCTTCGATTTGGCGGTGAGATGAATTGCAACCAATAAACAAGAATGCAGGATTTATGCTGATCCGCATTGATTTGTTGTAAAATAGATTTATGATAGTGAGTGAAGCTAAGCTGTTAACTGGGTCTAAGGCACAATATCAAGCCTTAGATGAAGCCATAATAACTGCTCAATTCATTAGGAATTCTGTATTGGCTTAGTGTTACATATTGAAATACGCAACTTGAGTTAACAGTTATCATTTTGATTCAGAATGAAAAATAATATAGTTGTGCTGTGGTCACATCCACGGTCTATTTCCACTGCCTTTGAACGTATGATGATGAATCGGGGAGACTTTAAAATTCTGCATGAACCTTTTGCTTATGTCTATTATGTCTTAGAAAAAAAAGGGCTTCCTACAGGAATGATTATTGATGCAGAACATCCGACACAATTTGAAGATATTAAGAACCACATTCTAAACTGTTCACCGCAACAGCCTGTTTTTTTGAAAGATATGGCTTATCACTGTTATGAATATCTTGTAAAAGATGAGTCCTTTTTGAAAAAATTGGTTAACACTTTTATTATTCGTGATCCAGCTAAGTCAATCCCTTCCTATTATTTTTTAGACCACAATATCATTAAAGATGAAATTGGTTACCAGCAGCAATATTATCTCTTTGAAAAAATAATCGAATTATCAGGTGAAATTCCAGTGGTGATTGATGCGGATGATTTGCAAAGCCACCCAGAAGCAATCATCGCTTCCTATTGTAAGAAAATAAACATCAAATTTATTCGGTCAGCTTTGCAGTGGAGGTCATCCTATAATCAACAGTGGGATGTTTGGAAAATCTGGCACGCTGACGTGGCATCGAGCAGTAAAATTTACAGCGGGAGTATTAACCAATACGAAGAAAATGTGACTAACAATGACAGAATCCGAGAACTTTATGATTATAGTTTACCCTTTTATCAACAAATGTACCAGCATAGAATTGTGCCAGATTAAACTAAAATTCTATATAAATTAGCAAGATAATTATAAATCTTTGAGGAGAACAAGTTTGTCTTATCCAGTTTGGAATCCTTTTACCAACATGGGCGAGTTTTTAGAAAACCCGCTTATTCTCACCAAAGGAAAAGGTATTTATCTATACGATAAGCAGGGCAATTGTTATTTGGATGTCAATGCTTGCTTGTGGAGTTTAAGCCTGGGCTACGGGCGAGAGGATATCATTGAGGCAATGATGAACCAAGCCAGAGAAATTGCCTGTTTACCCCTATTTAGTCGCGCCCATCAAGCTGCTGTTGACTATGCCGATAAACTCTTAAACTATCTCAATGGCGATTTCTCGAAGTTTTTCTACACTTCTGGGGGAGGGGAAGCGATTGAGACAGCCCTCAAAATTAGCCGTGCTTATCACTGTGTGACAGGTAATCCTCAAAAAACTCAAGTGGGTCATTTCAGCAACTCCTATCATGGAGTTTCACTGGGTGCTTTGAGCATTATGGGTATTCCTTCCATTCGTAAAAATGTTGGTCCCATTCCTGCCGATAGCTTTGAGATTCCCATGTCCTATGAGATTAATCAAGACAATTGGACAGAGTATTTAGACAAAACCAAACAGGCTATCTTAGCTCAGAATGTGGAAACCGTTGCTGCTATTGTCATGGAACCTGTGATTGCAGCAGGAGGAATTATTCCCATCCCACCTCAACTCATTCAAGAACTAAAAAAGTTTTGCACTACTCACAATATTCTGCTAATTTTGGATGAGATTGTCACTGGATATGGGCGGACTGGTGACTTATTTGCCTATCAGGGTCTAGGTATTGTTCCAGATTTAATTACAGTTGCTAAAGCCATCACCTCAGGCTATGCTCCCCTAGGAGGAGTCTTAGTGACAGCAAAAATTGCTGCTCCATTTATGAGTAAAGATGTGACATTAAATCATGGCTTTACCCACGGAGGACATCCAATTGCTTGTGCAGCAGCCAGTAAAACTCTAGATATTTTGCATAGCGAGGGAATTCTCAATCATGTTAAGAATAACGCTGATTATTTCTCTCAACAAATGCAAACTCTAGATGATGAATTTGAGATTGTTGAGCAGGTGAAAGGCTGTGGTTATATGTATGGAGTGAAGCTTGTTGATAAGCATGACGCAGCTAATCTTGCTCCTTTTGCCAGAAAATATGGTTTATTATTCAGACGACCTGCGGAAAATAATGTTATTCCTGTGGTACCTCCTTTGGTGTCTACACGGCAAGATATTGACGATATGGCAAGCCGCTTAAGAACTATCTTGAAGGAATATATTTTAGCTATCTAAAATGACAGGATAATTGATGATGCAAACTGAAAAATCTGATTGCTTGGAACAAGTAAGCTCTGCTCAAAATAACCAAGATTTATCCAATGTCTACGATCATTGGTCACAAGAGTATGATGAAAGTGTTATCAGCTTTGGCTATAACCCTCCTGCTGTAATCAATGGATTGGTGGGAAGATTTGTCCCATCCAATGATGCCAATATATTAGATGCTGGCGTGGGTACAGGAATGGTAGGAGAGCTTCTGGCTATTCTAGGATATACCAATCTAGTGGGTATTGATTTATCCCTGGGTATGTTAGAAAGGGCAGGGAAAAAGCAAGTCTATCAAGATTTGAGACAAATGGTATTGGGGGAACCTTTAGCTTTTACAGATAATGAGTTTGATGCAGTTGTGAGTGCTGGTACTTTTTCCGCTAACCATGCACCCCCTGAATCATTTGATGAATTCGTGCGCATTGTCAAACCCCAAGGTTTTATTATTGTCACCATTCGAGTTGATGTTGCTTCTTATATTGATGCCATTCAAGCGCAAATAGACACTTTAGAGAAAGAAGGTTGGTGCCAACTGGTAGAACATTCTAAGCCATTTAAAAATATTCCGTTGGTTTCTGAAACAGCAACTATTAAAGCTTTTGTTTATCGTGTGCTTCGTGACTCTTGAAAACCTCATTCTGCTTTAGGTTTTTAGTGATAGCCTAGCCCCACAGCCAAGCAAGATTTTAACCTTAAGACCATTGAGGGAGAACGTTTTTTGCCAGAGGTATAGCGCTACGCGCCAGGCAGAGGGCAGGAGGCAGAAGTATACTGCCTGTAAGGTTTCAGGACTTGAGCTTGTCCTAACGTTAATACGCAGCGCTATACCTGTAGTTCAACCAAGCTCTTTATTGCAGGAGATGCTCAAACAAGCCAATTTATAGAGAACTCTAGCTCCTACATTGCCATCCCACTCATCTCCACCATCACCTGGAGCAACTTCACACAAATCAAAACCAATAATTGTTTTACCTGTTTTAACTAGTAATCGCAACAAGTAAATTGCTTCATTAAACTCTAAGCCACCTGGTACGGGAGTACCTGTATGGGGACAATAGGAAGGATTTAAACCGTCAATATCAAAGCTAATATAAACCTTGTCAGGTAAATTAGAGATAATTTTATCGCACTGAGCTGCCCAAGTGATGCCTTCATAAGCGTTGGCTTTAAGCTTCCAGTCATCAAACATGACAATTCGGCTATCGCTATTCACCATTGCCATTTCTGCTTCACAAACATCTCGAATGCCCACCTGAACTCAGCGACTAATTTGAGGTATGCTCAAAGCATTGTGCATGATCGAGGCATGGGAATAAGTAAAACCCTCGTAGGCAAGCCTTAGATCTGCATGGGCATCAATTTGTAAAATACCATATGTTTCGTGTTTTTGTGCTAAGGCTTGCATTAAGCCAAGAGGTACACTGTGATCTCCACCAACGACACCGACTAGTTTGCCTTGCTCGAGCAATTCTAACGCTTGAGTATAAACCCAATGGTTCAGAGTAGCTGAGGCTTGATTAACCGTTACTAACTGTTTGGCGATCGCATCATCATCAACATTACCACCTGTTTCCAGATCTCCAATAATCTCCTTAGCGATCGCTCGCATGGTACGATTTTTATCTTGAATATCTGAGTTAATGGGTATAGTCCCGCACTTAGTTTGCCAAGCTTGGGGTAGATCAAAGTCGTACCAATCTAACTGCAGTGAAGCATCTAAAATTGCTTGGGGACCATTGACTGTAGCTTCTCGATAAGATGTAGTGACATCCCAAGGTACAGGTATAATAACAATTGCAGCCTCTTCCACCGAATAGGAAAAACCAAAGAAGCAACCATTGGGCACAGTAATCTCATTAGGATTAAAACTGGCTTGATTCATTTGTTTTAGTTACACAAGTTTGCCACAAGTCAAAAAATTGGATAATTTATACCTAGTGATACTTTCAAAAGCGGATTTAGTATAACCCATGATTTGGGTTAGTTCCCATGGCAATTTGCCTAAGATAATCGACTCTTATAATCTTCGTAGCAAAATTCTCTAACCAAGTTAAAAGTACCATCAGTACGGATAATGCCAATTCCTGGATGTTTTACGCCATTAAACATAGAAGTCTTCACCATCGTATAGTGAATCATATCTTCAAAAACAATTGTGTCACCAACCTGCAAAGGCGTTTCAAAGTAGTAATCTCCCATGCCCATAAAGTCTCCTGCAAGGCAGGTAAGACCCCCCATCCGGTATCTAGGCTCTTGCTGTTGCGGATCTCTTGCACCTCGAATGCGAGGTTTATAAGGCATCTCCAAACAATCAGGCATATGAGCGGTAAATGAGACGTCAAGCATGGCAATAATCAGGTTTGAAGTTTCAATCAGATCAAGAACTGTTGCTCGGAGTACCCCAGTTTCCCATGCCACTGCCGATCCAGGCTCCAGATAAATATGCAAGTGAGGATAACGGGATTTAAAACGGGTCAAAACTTGGATTAGGTGTTCGATATCATAGCTTTTAGAGGTGATCAGATGTCCTCCCCCTAAATTAAGCCACTTGATCTGGGGAAGGTGATGCCCAAACAGGGTTTCAATCTGCTCTAAAGTACGTGCTAAAGCCTGTGAGTCGCTTTCACATAAGTTGTGGCAATGTAACCCTTCAATGCCCTCCGGTAACTTATCACCTAATTTTTCAGCGCGTATTCCTAGACGAGATAAGGGAGACGAGGGATTATAGATCTCCGGTTCCACCGGAGAATACTCTGGATTAATGCGCAGACCCGGTGATACTTGGGTCAAGAGAGTTTTTTCTTTAAATCGCTCCCATTGGCTTAGGGAGTTAAACGAGATATGTGTTGCCCCTTGAATCAGTTCTGGAAATTCTTTTTCCTGGTAGGCAAGCAAGTAAAGGTGGAGCTCTTTACCAAACTCTTCTCGCCCTAGCCTTGCTTCAAACAGAGAGCTAGCAGTAGTACCTTGTAAGTATTGTTTCACAATGGGAAAGGCACTGAACATCGCAAACCCCTTCAAGGCAAGAATGATCGTAATTCCTGCTTTTTTCTGAACCGAGTCAATTAACTCAAGATTCTCAATCAGCTTTTCGGACTCAAGCACATAGCAGGGGGATGGGATTTGGGAATAATCAATCATCTTGCTTATTAATCCCCAAATTCTTCTGAGTTGTTAATTGACTCATGCCAAGGTAAACCATAGGTTCCCAGCTTTGCCAAAAAAGGATCAGGGTTAAGTTGTTCCACATTAAAGACTCCCTCACCTTGCCATTCGCCAGTTAAGACTAGCATTGCACCAAGCATTGCAGGTACTCCTGTTGTATAAGCAACAGCTTGTGCCCCTACTTCTTGATAAGCTTTTGCATGGTCACAGTTATTGTAGATATAGTAGGTTTTTGGTTTTCCGTCTTTTATTCCTCGAATATGGCAGCCAATAGATGTTTGACCTTCATAGTTCTCACCTAGTGAAGATGGTGCAGGTAGAACAGCTTTGAGGAATTGCAAGGGGACGATTTGATGCCCTTCATACTCAATTGGTTCAATACTAGTTAATCCTACATTCTGGAGAACTTGCAGGTGTGTCAGATAACTTTCACTGAAAGTCATCCAAAAGCGAGCCCGTTTAATGGTGGGAATGTGTTTTACTAAAGACTCAAGCTCTTCATGATACAACAGGTATGACTCCCTCTGGCCAATCTCTGGATAATTGATTGACCGATGCACTGAGAACGGCTCAACCTCTACCCAATTGGAGTTTTCATAGTATTTTCCTTTTTGGGTAATCTCTCTGATGTTAATCTCAGGATTAAAATTAGTAGCAAAGGGATGACCATGATCCCCTGCATTGCAATCTACAATATCTAGATAGTGAATCTCATCAAAGTGGTGCTTGAGGGCATAGGCAGTAAAGACTCCTGTGACTCCAGGATCGAATCCGCATCCAAGCACAGCCATAATCCCAGCTTGTTTATATCTTTCGTGGTAATCCCACTGCCATTTATACTCAAATTTGGCTTCATCAGGAGGTTCGTAGTTAGCAGTATCGAGATAATTTACTCCTGTTTCTAAGCACGCATCCATAATCGGTAAGTCTTGATACGGTAGAGCTACATTGATAACTATGTCAGGCTGAAAATCCTTAATGAGTGCCACCATTTCTGCAACGTTATCTGCATCGACTTGGGCTGTTTGTAATGAGGGATGGGCAATAGTAGCGGCAATGCGATCGCATTTTGCCTTAGTCCGACTTGCTAGGAGAATCTCCAAGAAAACATCTTGCAACTGGGCGCATTTTTGAGTAACAACATTACCCACTCCACCTGCACCAATAATAAGAACTTTGGCCATAACTGCACTCTTGTTAGTTAATATAGATATTTATTTTTTAATTATCAACACTAATAATAACAGATATCGACTTGGGAGCATGTCACTTATGCAGAACATTTGTACTAAATCTGGGTAATGGGTAATAGGTAATGGGTAATAGGTAATGGGTAATAGGTAATGGGTAATAGGTAATA
>NZ_JAAHIG010000247.1:0-13700 GCF_010692305.1 Moorena sp. SIO4G3
TTAGGGGAAATTGCAATAATGACAGACTGATCTTATCTTCGGTTTCGTCAACAATGATTAAGGCTAACTGATCCCGCTTGATCAGTCGTTCCGCTTTTTGAACCAGGGCTATTGGATCTTCAAATAGAACAACTCCCCGTTCTGGACCAAAATCACTGCGGGAGATTCCCAGACAGTCCTGTAATCCTCTGCGCCATTCTCCCAGTCGTTCTGGGGTGTTGGCCAGGACAAGGGTAATTAGGCGATTGTCATACAGTGTCCGCAACACGGATATAACCGCTGAGGCAATTAAAACATTTTGTAAGCGGCTGCCCATAGTTTGCAGCGCACCACGACCACCTTGGGAAAAAAACCACTGAGACACTTTTTCAGCGTGAATTGGCTCGAAGGTACGACGCAGTTGCCAGGGAGGACCATAATAATCTGGCATTTTGCGATATTGATCCAACAGCTGACGAATCTGTCGGACTTCGTCTTTAAATGCTTGTTCGGCAAATTGTGGGTTGCCTCTGGTGGGGGGTGGTGGGGTTTCTTCTAATTCTGACCGTGGTGCTTCCCTTGGCGGCTGGGAGAGTTCCAGTTGTTCTGCAGCAGCAGCTAGGTCTTGTAAGGAGCCAACCAAATAATCTTTAAAACCTTGAACCCGAATCGCTAGCTCTTGAGATACACCAGCAAAACTGGTGCGCATTTCTTCACGAATCCGTTCCCGGCGGCGTTCTAGTTGCTCAATAGAAATTTGCAACTTTTGCTTGCGTTGCTCCAGTTCGGTCAGACCTTCAAATACCATCCGCTCCACAACTGCTTGGGTGCTTCCCAATTCCTTTGAAACCAGTGACTGTTCATGGTTTTGCAAAGTGGCAATTCTCTGTCTCAACTCCTGTTCTTTTTGCTCAAGTTCAGCCACAGTTTGAGCTAAGCTAGCCATTTTTTTTGCTTGATCTGAAGACTTCCCTAGTTGAATTTCACTAACTTTATCATCCCGATTCGGCTCACTCGACTGTGTTGGTTTAGCTTTGTCATGGTCTGATAGGGTCAGAGAAATGGGAGGAAGGTCGGGAGCTTGAGAGTTATCTCTAGGAGTAGCCCTATCTTGATCTGGGAAATTTGACTCCTGTGAATTATCTAATCCCTTAACTGCTTGGTTGTTATCTTGCTCTTGTTCTGGGTTTTGTGGGTCTTCGGAATTCATTTAAACTGATTTCTTAATAACTTATTCACTAACTACCTAACCTCTACTCTATACTTTGAGGTAAGTAAGTTATACTTTAGGGAAGCGTTCTTCTAGGCAAGTTCGTAGCAGCTTTGGGTCAAATAGAATTGGTAGAAAGTGAATGCTTTTGACTTCTGAAAAATAAAACAAAATCGGTACTGATGTCCAGAAGATTTCCCAATTTTGCCATTCCTGATAAGGAAAACGCCGGATCAGGGTTTCGGAGCGATAAATATCCAAGGCGGTTTCAGTAAATTGCAGGCGTATGGTTACGGCCTGAAACAACAAGAAGAAGCCCAACAACGCGATCGCTAAACTTACCCAGGGTTGTATGAGCACTATTGTCACTGCAGCAATAATCAACACTATAGGCAGTGTGTAACTTGGAGGTAGTTCAACGGTTGATGTTGATTTTGGAGAATAATCAGCAGAAGTCACTTCGCTTAAATCCCGAGCTGATAAAGATGAATCAATATATGAATATAATTTAATTCTAAGCTTATATTCCCAACTTCTTCGATCTTCCCAACTTCTTCTATGGGATTTAACGGGATGACAGTTACCTGATCTTACCTACTACCAGTATCTAGCACATCCCTGAGTAAGATTGACCAAAAATTGAGTTAAATCCCTGTACGGAGAGGGGGGGATTCGAACCCCCGATGGCTTTGACACCATAACAGATTTCGAGTCTGCCACCTTAAACCACTCGGACACCCCTCCATGATCTAGTCAAACCGCACCCCAGACTTCATCTGAAATTTGAACACAAAACCCTGGAATTTGTCAAGTCTGCTGTTGAAAACTCAGGCATTGCTGGGTGGTCAATCATGGAATCACCATCAAGGAACATCAATGTCTATCTCAATATCTTCAACTGTAGTCTTAAAACCACCATCCGGTGTCCACTGGATAGCACCATCACGGCCTGTCCAATAGAGGGTCATCTTAGCATTGCGCATTAGCTTCGCCGTGTAGGAATCCACTACATTCGATGATGCGATCGCAATTTTTGGTTGTAGGGCATCGAGGAATTCTGGCCTCAGACTTTTTCCCGACCACCAAAGTACTTGTAGCTCAGGGAAACGGATGGTTTTGGCTAACTGTTTTTGGAACCCTGGTTTGAGGTCTCCTAGGAGTAACCAATTTTGGTCAATGATGCGCATCAGCAACACTGGTGGTTCACTGTTGACTAATTCTATTGATGTAGAGCCAACAGAGAGTATTTCACCCACTGGAATTGGTTGGTAGTTAGCCTCCCTAGAGGCTACTGCACTAGCGATAGAGTTACGGGTGACAATATCGTTCCAATTTTGAGCCTGAGACAATGGTGGTTGTAAATCAGTGTTATCGTAGAATGTCTCGATCGGCAAACTACCGAGAACCTGAACCCAACCACTTCTGAGTTGGGGCTGCTTGTCGAGAGCAACCGCCCAATTAATATGATTGATACCTTGCTTTTGCAGAAAAGGCAGCACTGTAAACCTGACTGTATCAGGGTTTCCACTATTGACCAAGGTTACTTGTCCCTGGTTTTGAATCACTAAAATTTGGTCATTTCCTGTAGCTAGCACTGTAACTTGAAACAATTTTGACGCTTGTTGCCATTGGGGCAATACCACCACAGTGACAGCAACTAGACTAATCAGCCACCAACGAGGATGTAACCATTGAATCAAGCAAGCTAGAACAATTAGCCCGTATAGAAATAACAGTTGCCCTAGGGAAATCTTGCTCACCGCTACAGAACTGCCTGGCAACTGATTGAAAAATTGCACTAGTCCCATTAGTCCATGGGTTGGGTAATACAGTAACCAAGCCAGCCCACTTCCTGCTGTTGGCCAAATTAGTCCTGCCAAGGCGCTGACAATTCCCCCCAAAGTGATAATAGAAATTAGGGGTGTAGCAATAACACTAAGTGGTATAGAGTAGGTGGCAACAACTTGAAAAACATAAAGTTGCAGGGGCAGAGTCCAAACTGCTGCTGCAATTGGCACAGCAACTAGGGATGCGATCGCAGGTGGCAACCAATCCAAACGTTGGATAATCCCTGATGCAGTGACTAGTAATCCTAGGGTGGCCAGAAAACTCAGCTGAAATCCCACATCCCAGATCCACAAAGGATTAAATAGGAGTAATAGTGTTGCTGCTAACAAGAGTGACCCTAAAGGCTTCACTTTCCGTGCCGTCACTAAAGCAATTAGGGCACCCAGCCCCATCAGAGCCGCCCGCATTACCGATGGCTGGAGTCCAGTTAATGCTACGTAAATTAACAGTACACTCAAGCTAATACTGAACTGCTTTCCTTTGGTTAAACCCCTGGTAAGGGCTAAGACAAAACCCAAGAGCAAAGAGACATGGAATCCAGATGCTGCTAAGGTATACGCTAACCCAGCCTGAATAAATTGATCGCGGATATCGTAGGGCAAATCAACAGCACGACGTCCTAAAACCATTGAACTGATTAAAGGACCTGTGGGAGAGCCTAATAAGCGAACCTGGGAACGGATAATACGTTGTCGCAGTCTCCACCATCCCCAGGGTTTGCCAATAGTTTCCTCATCAAAGTTTATTTGACGCCCACTCAAACCAGCAAAAGCCCCTTGACGGGCAAGATAGGCTCCAAAATCAAAGGCTCCCGGATTAGTCACTGGCTTGGGTTTATATAAAACCCCAGTTACGCTAATTATCTGACCTGGATATATCCCAGTTCCTTGAAGTAATGGCACAGTCACATACAACTTGCCTGTCACTCCTTGACTGATCGCTCCCCCATCTTCGCGACTTTCAATTTCAGTTAACTGAGTAGTTTGTAACCAAAGTTGTGTACGCTGATTTCGGGTCAGGCGAGGCATACTCTCCACTTTGCCTTCAACCTTAAACACTTGCTCTGGCGCAATAGTATTGCTTGAGGGGACATATTCGCTAATGTCATTCAGTTGTGGTTGTGGTACCCGCAATTGAAAATAGACCACCGCCAAGGCCGAGATTAGTCCTGCTGCTACCCATAATCTTGGTTTTGGTCCTGTGCGCCAGAACCTGGGGAATGCGATCGCAGCGACTATCCCTGTGACAACCAATCCTGTCACCAAAGCTCTGTACTCTTGCCAGGGAATCTCACCAGTCGGTAAGTTGAGAATCCCTGTAGACAGTAACCCCAGAATATAAGCAAGACTTATTACTGTACCACTGGCAGGCTTCATCAGATCGATAAACCTAGCTTTAAGCCCAAAACAACATGAAGCAATAGCAGGCAAAGTGCCGTACTTCCTAAGTAGGCATGAACGCTACGGATCAATGCTTTGTTCCCGCCAAAGCCAGTCAAGGCAATCACCCCATTAGCAGCCAGCAAAATCAGTACGATTGATCCTGTATGTAATAGGAGGATTGTTTCCAGGTAATTCTTGGTATTCACTGGCAAAATCCGTAAGTATAACCATCCTTTCTGTGGACTCTAGCTAAGTTTTTAACGTGCAAGCTTATTGCCTTTTTCCCAGAAACTGTGTAGTTAAAGGAATTACTCTTACTTCTAGGGTTAACTCTTCCAAACTCCCCAGTCAAAAGGTTTTTGGCGATGTCCCCACTGCACCAACCTTTGATCGATTTCAATGGGTTGTGTCTAATGGGGTAGCCGTATTTATTGAGTGCCGCTTTTTGTCTGCCACCCTGTCCAAAGCAAGTTACTAACAGTGGCTGAGAGGTTTTCAATACTAAGGTCTCAATGTCTCCAACACAAGCAGCATCAATCCAGTGCTGTTTAGGTAGTCCTAATTTAGTCCGGTTGTACTTGGTTTGTGCTCCTGTCCCAGTAGTCACAGATTTAACCTCTCGAAGCACTTTTACTAACTTGTTCCGAGTTGCATTAACCGCCGCCGCATCCTTTAATGGCTGCTTGGCTTTGGTCTTAATCTTTTGGAGCAGTTTCGGCTTCTTTTTTAGGAAGTCCTCTACAGGCTTGTTCCCTTTTCGTTGATTGCACTTTTCGCAAGCTAAACAAAGATTACTTACGCGTCCGCTTCCTCCTTTCGATTTTGGATGAATGTGTTCGATCTGTAAGGGGACATTTTGCTTGCCACAATAAGTGCATTCCCTTCCCCATTTTTCGAGTAAATACTCTCTGACTTCGTAACCAGCTAGTTCCCCCTGCTGGTACTCAACACCACTAATTTCAGGGTTTGGCATTTTCTGGGTGTCAAACTTAACTCTTTCGACCCAAATCTCATTGACCGGACAGAATTTGATCAGTCGTTTAACCCAGGTTTGGATAGTCAATACCCTATGCTCTAAACTTGGAGCAAGCCACCCCTCTGGACGCTTACGATTGAGGAATCTTGGTTTTCTGTAACGTGTGTTGCGATTGCGTCTTCCGCGTCTCACAGCTCTTCTAGACTCTAGCTTCTTCTTGATTAAACCTCCTCTGTGTTCTAGTTCCATTGCCCAAATCACTTGGTTGTCTTGCACTAAAGCAAACCCAGTTACCTTGCTGCCGGGATCTATCTTGATCTGACATGGTGGAATAGTTGGGCTTGCGTTCGCGCAGCGTCGGCTTTGCCGAATCGGAGTTTTCAAGATGATTGTGAATGGATACATTCTAAAAACGGCAGCTTTACCTTTGTCTAATAGTCGGCGAGCTTTCCTTGGGTGAATGGGGTTTAATGGTTGTTTATTTGCGTCAATGACAAATACGTAATTTTGCATGATTAGTGCATCTCAATTCGGTAAAGTTATCCGAGTGCTTCGCACACGCTTGCGCGAACGACAATGTTGGAATGGCTTGTTAAGCTAATCACACTTTTTACCTTCAGCTTAATGATTAGCGATAGAGCCAGGGACTGGAGTTCATCCCTGGGTATCATGACCAAACCAACGTAGAAAATTAATTC
Organism: Moorena sp. SIO4G3; assembly: GCF_010692305.1. NCBI lineage: Bacteria > Bacillati > Cyanobacteriota > Cyanophyceae > Coleofasciculales > Coleofasciculaceae > Moorena > Moorena sp. SIO4G3. Next base: position 6,094 of record NZ_JAAHIG010000247.1, read on the forward strand.
TAAGTCTGCAACCTAGCTAGATAACTTCCGAGTTTTGCCGGAAATTACCAAGGCTTTTACTAGGTGTCCAAAAGTGGGGGCTTTGTGACATACTCCCACACTGACTCTTTGAGTTCAGTGTGGGCTTCTTACCAACTCCAGCCACTGCTATCGGCTTTCGCCGACGCTACGCGAACGGATACAAGGGTTTGCTTTATTGACGATACGGGATGCCCCTCCGCACCGGAACAATACAATAAGTTCTATTTTTTAATTAGTAGGTGGCGGTTAGCTCTTATTTGGTCTTCCCTACTATAGCTAGTATAAAAGATTTTGATCCTGTCCGCAATTCATCTGACACTCATGCTGCCCATGTTCGTTGTGAGGCATAAGAGCGGATGAAGCTAAAATTGGCTGATACTGCATTACCAGAGACAAAACCCCACCGGTGTAGCCACCTGCGATAAAAATGAACATCCAGGGTTCTATTTTTCGATGATCACTGCGACTCTGTAGTGCTATTTCAGGATCAGATACTACTCGGCCACGCCATCCTGCTATTCCCACAAAGCTACCCATAATCAATACCACAATTCCCATCATCAATGGGTGTCCCCAATGCACCACTGGCTCAGGAATACCTAAAATCCTAAATTGGTTAGCAATTGGTTCTAACAGCTGACTTAAATTTTCCACCGGTTTAAAACTATCCTCTCGATTAAGGTTGACCTAGCTTAGGTAACCCTCTTTGTAGCATATTAAGAATTTGATTGGGCAAGACACTGTCAACATTCCCACATAGTGATGTTTAGATTCCTTGACACTTGTCTAAAACTAGGAAACAGATAATTCAAACACTGGCAGCTCAACGTGAACAAACGATCACACCAGATCTATAGAAGGCTGGCTGGATAGATCCTTTGCCTGTCCCTGGTTAAAAGGAGACGCAGGGCTTTAGCTCCCAGGGCAAAGCCATCTAAATTTTTTTTGACAAATGAGATAAGACTATGAATCGAAGACTTTGAAGAAAACCTGTAAGGGGATCTCCGAGAGATCCCCATTTGTTAGAGGGCGATGCGGAATATCCGACACTACGCGAACGCTTACTAGCTGATTAGTGACAATCAATTAATCACCCACATTTCGCACCCCGCCACTGTCACTACTTTATTTTTGATAATGATAATATTTTTTTAGAGCTATAGTAATACTAAATAGCTTAGGATTACCCTGGCAAATTGAGAACTGGTATATATCCAAATTAGTAAATACTAATTTTTTTCTGTCGCTAATGTAGCTTTAGAGTTTTTTTGAGCAATGCCTTTACTATAGACAAGCCAGGTAAAGATGACTAATCCAGCTTCGGTTCCTACTAAATCGTGAAGGATATGAAATAAAGCATTGAAAGTCACTTGTGGGTCAGTATAAGGATTCCCTCCAAACTTATCTAGAAGAAACACAAAGGTTAAATTGACTCCAACTGAAAAAATGGGGAAAAGAATAATTTTCCAATCTTGGAGTATCTTATAGCCTCGATAGGTCAACACCCCCAAAACTAAAGTAAGTGCAATATAAATAGGAATCTTAAAATTATCGTTACCGGCTTGATAACCTAAAGGGTATAAAATTGAAACCACTAACAGACTGATGGCAAACACAATGTTAATTAAATTGGTGATTATCGTAGTCTTTTCCACTAACCCATCCGCCCACAGCGCAAATGCTGAAATCAAGAAAAAGTAAAACATGAAATTCAGCATCGTAAAATCGTTTTGATAATACCAGCATTGGGTGACGTGCCAACCAATTTCTGAAGCGATCGCCACCATCACAAAAGCTAGACCCAGTTGGGAGGCAAAAATACTTCTCGATGGCAGTCTTAAGTTTTTTAAACTGTTGTAAAAAATTCTCATCGCCAGAGGAATGATGGCAAAAACCAGCACGTGGGTGATAATTAATCCCAGTTTCCAACCATCGACTATACAGGTTCTAGAGGGGTCTGTCGGGGATTCTGCGATTCCAGGCAATGTGGCGAGAATATAGCCAAATCCAGCTAAACCAATTAAGAAGCAGAGTGCAGTAAACCCTAAGTTGGTAGTAAAAATTTTGCCATCGTTATTTTCTTCAAGAGCTTCCTGGGATTTAGTAAATTGCTTTGAAGACATTCAAAAGCTCCTTAAGCTCATAGACTACTTAAAAAAATCACCGAAATCGCCGAAATACGATTCTACCCACAGCCTGATACATAGTAGTAATTATCTCATAAAAACTATTCCTTGAATCGAATAGTTAAGATAAATTTTAGGTTATCATTAATAAACGTTAAGTAAGGATCAAATTTATGATGATTACGTTACATATCTTTGTTAATATATAGATTGCTTTACAAGTGTGATGGCTAAAGCCCCTGTACTTTAGTCGGGGGATATAGGCCAACAGATGAATTGATTCATCCGTGATGCGGGTCGTTAATGTACGCTAAAACTTTCTGAGTGCTAATCTGGCCAGTGGTGTCAAACATCTACAAATGTGTCCACAAACTTGGCAATCTTAACAGGTCGGTAAATTCTTGTCTAAGCAATAATGATATTCGTAATTGGTTTGTTCATTGCTGTTACTATACCTCACGCTTACTAGGAAACGCTATAGTATGAAGCCAAAATTATCACCAAAATTGACCTTAATCGCCGCTTATTGCATCAGCCTATTGCAGTTTTATACTACCGCAGAGGCGGTCACCATCGATCAATGGTCTCTAAAGATTATGCCTTTAGGAGACTCAAACACTCGTGGTAAAGCATTGGATCGAGCCGGATATCGAGATGACCTGTGGGCATTGTTTAAAGATAATGGGTATAGAGTAAATTTTGTGGGTAGCGCTACCTCAGAAAATCCCGAAATAGTTTTAGGGCAAAACAACACATATGTGTTTGACAAAGACCATCAAGGGCATGGGGGATTTGCCATAGCTGGTGTTGGCGCATCCAATGCCTGGTCGGATTTAAACTCCGAAATAGAAGATTGGCTGAAGCAAGCAAGACCGGATATTGTCTTATTAATGGCTGGAACAAACGACATCCTTTTTCAGAATGAAAGCCCTGAAGATACGGTCAATGAAATGATTTTACTCATTGATAAAATTATCGCCTGGTCAGATCAGGTATATTTGTTTGTCTCTTCAATTCCCTCCATTAACCCCTCTGCACTGCAGGATGGTACTATCAAGAATCAGAAAGCTGATAAATACAATAACCTATTGGCAAATTTGCTGACGGTAGAAAGTTATAAAAACAAGAACATTCGATTTATTGATAACCGCAATTTATTCATGCCTAATGACATGCTTGAGGATGGTATTCACCTAACCCCAGAGGGTTACAAAAAGTTGGCTCAGGCTTGGTTCAAAATGATGCTCGGCATCGGTACTAGGGAAAAGCAAGATGATAGTCCTATAGATGTTCCGGTTGAGATCGAGATCTATGGTAGGTTAGAAAAAAATTTACAGGGTAAGCGCATCATTAAAAAATTGCTAATCCCTGATAGCTGAACGCGCACGCGTGTGCGTAGCATATAAGCTGATCGCACCTCAAGTAGCACCATCTGTAGCGCATTAGCTGTAGGGGAAGCTCTTCTGAAAGATTTTGCTAATTGCTGACCATGAGCATAGATCCCAAATGGCTTCTATAGGTTTTCCGGAATGAATTCACGGGGCGATCAAGCTCCTACTTTTTTCCCGTGTGATTCGATGTGCTATTATAAAAAAGTCAGTTTACATAGTTAGAAAGCCAGGTTGTTGTGATATTGATTTATCAAAGTTTTCAGGCTTCCTTTCTCACACAATCTGTATCAAGTGCTAATTTTTGCACTCCGATCTCCGCTTATCCGGACTGGGCGGCTTGATCGCGATAGGAATTGGTGATATCCAGATAGCTTAGACTGAATTACCCTAAACTTAGTACAACAATTAAGATGCTAACAGAACAAGACATTGATCAATGCTTGAAGATGCTGGATGGCATCTATACTTGATCCGAACCCGAAAGATTGGAGAGGATTGAAAAATTTGTTAAGTCTACCCTGTCTATTACTCCAGATATCTACAGTCCAAAAAACTTAAAATACTTATTTTCCTATCCTGACCCCATCGGTGTCTTTGCCGATTTCGTGTCTAACTACATTAATTCTAATATTCATACTGAAGAATGTTCGCCAATTTTTACTCGGTGTGAAGTAGAAATGGTAGAAACTCTGTTACCACTAGTCGGTTATCCTGAAGGGGATGGTATCTTTTATCCGGGTGGTACGTTATCTAATTTGGCATCTGTATTCTTAGCGGTACAAAGAGCAAAAGTTAATTTAGGACAATCAGTCATTCTGATCTCTGATCATTCTCATTACTCTGTTGAAAAAGCCGCCATAATTTGTGGAATTAAAAATATTATCAAAGTTAAAACAACCACAAAAGGAGTCGTAGATATAGAACATTTAAGAGAATTAGTCAGCAAAATAAAAGCTGATAATCTCAATCTAATTTACTTTTGCTGTGTGATGGGTTCGACTACTTTGGGAACTTTCGATCCCGTAGAAAAAATATTGGAAATATTCCAAGAATTCGCCATAAAACCTTGGATTCATTTTGATGCAGCTTGGGGAGGCGGGGTTTACTTTAGTGAAGATGCAGGGTTTTACAGAAAGCTGAGTAGTTTGTCAGATTCGATTGTATTAGACTTTCATAAATTTCTTTCAGCCCCTCTATTATGCTCAGTCTTACTGGTGAAAGACAAATCTGGGGGGGCGACATGAGAGCTAAAAAGTAGACTGTATAAGCTTCATAGCTCTCATGCCTGTCTTGATGCAGTCGCTCATGGGGGAAACCCCCAAGACCGCGCTGCATCGCTCGTAAATAATTATCGAGCTTATGGCGACTTAAACGCATCAAATTTTCAACTAATCCCCAACATTTATCCATAAAATTAATCCACTTTTGGCCATAATTACCAATATAAAAACTGCTATGCCTTTTAGTTAATCGCCCATATTCTTTAACTCTAGCTACATAGTTTTGAACTCCTTGTCTTGATGCAGTCGCTCATGGGGGGAACCCCCAAGACCGCGCTGCATCGCTTTTATTTATTATTTCTCCTTTAACTGTGGCAAAAAGATAAGCAAAAGATATTAAAATAACTAAAGAAATAAAGCGTTGACCGACTACATTGCTGCCTTCCAAATTATATCCACCTCTCTTATAATCTCGAAACATTTCTTCAATATCAAAACGTTTCTTATAGGCAGCGATTGCTTCAGAAACACTAGTCATATTTGTTAAAATAAACCAACCTTCTTTAGTCACTGATTTTCGATAACGGTGCGCGTTCCCTAGCGCTTTGAAAAAGCGCGGGGTCGCACCGCAACTTTTCTTCCATTTACAGGCTACACTAAATCCTTTTATTTGGTGAGTTTTTGTAACCTTGACTTTTTTTAAAAATAACGATTTTCCAGGTTTTAATCCACAATTTTTCAAGGAAATCCATCCGGTATTTGCTAGTTCAATTTGTTCCGATTCTTTTAGTCTTAAACAAAATTTAAAACCTTGTTTATCTAGCCATTGAGCCAATTTAACCGAACAAAACTCTCGGTCTCCCAAAACCACAACTTGATAGTTATCAAATAGCCCTATAATATTTGAAATGAGTTTTTTTTGCTCTGATAAATTGCTTGAACCTAACTTTGATAGAAGTTCAAAATAAACAGGTATTGCTCGGTTTTTATAAATTAGACTAATCATAAATAAGTTGTAAGTTTTCCAATTAGTCCTATCCATAGCTAAATAGATTGTTTGATCTTTAGTGAATGTTTTATTTGTCCATTCTCGAATAATTGGAAACCACAAATATTTTATAGTAAATACTGGTAAAGACAAAAATCTCTGTAGTTTTTTACGTCGTGAGCTAAATTGAATGGGTAAAGGGAGTGACTCTGCGATTTTTTCAAGTTTGACATTTTTGGTGTCTTGTCTAATTATTATTATAAGGTAAAAAAACAATAATTGAGATTCAGAAAGTAGATTTTTGAGATGTTTTTGATATAATTCTGGTACCATTTTCAATTGATAGGTCGTATTGACAAGTTATGACCTATCTTTTTTTACCATAATTCGCTCAATTTAAGATATATCAAGGGTTACAGGGCGCTTGTCGCCCCCCCAGAAGACAAATCTGTTTTAGTGGATGAAGTAACAGCACTTAATGGTAATTATCTATTTACCAGCAACCAGAATATAAAATATAGTCTCAGCCTCAAGTCTTTACAATGTTCCCGAGAAGCCTATGCCTTTAAGCTCTGGCTAATGTTCAAACATCATGGTCTTGAACACTTTCAAAATTTAATTCAAAAATACTATAAAAATCAGGAAGAATTAATAAACCACCTTTCGGATCGAGTTTTATATGTTGTCGAACCCCAGTATTTTAACGTGGGTTTATGGTTTATTCCTAAAGAAATGGAAGTGAAGGAAACTATCACAGATTACACGGCTGCAGAAATTGAGAAAATCGATCAACTTAATCTCGCTATCTATGATCAGATACTTAAGGATGGCTTTATGAAAGTCAATTCATATCATTTTAATAATCTTCCTCTATTTATTCGGATTATTGTACATCATGGAAATCTGACAACAGACATCATTTCTGAAATTGTTGCTTATTTATATAAAATCTATGAATCTTTTGGCTCAAGCCCTTGTAAAAGTCTAATCTAGAAGTCCAAAATTACAATAATTTACAGGAGGAATAGAAAATGGCCAGAGTCAGAAAGAATGAATCCTACACTAACTCAATTATAACACCGATTTATCAAAATACAGCTTACTATTATGAGGATCATAAAACTTATGTCAAAGCCTTACATGAAGGATCGATCACAAAAGGCCGCTATGGCAGGTATCATAATCCAAATTGGGAAGAAGTAGAAGGAAGATTAGCCCAACTTGATGAGGCTGAAGATTGTTTACTATTTCCCAGTGGGATGAGTGCTATTTACAGTACTTTAATGGCGTTCGCAAAATCTCAAAGCTGTTTCGCAACAACTTGCTATCTATATAAAAACACAAGACGTGTTTTTGAGAATCTTCATAAACTTGGGTTCAAAACTTTGATTTTGGATAATTCGGATTTATCTGAGTTGATGATATCACTTGATAAACTCAGTCAAGATATTAATCTTCTATTCTTGGAAATCCCCTCTAACCCTCATCTTTACCTAGCAGATATTGAAAAAATAAAAAAGTTGTTAGAACCTGATACGCTTCTCGTTGTCGATAGTACCTTTGCCAGTCCTTATAATTTTAAACCCTGTTTATGGGGGGCAGATTTAGTAATTCATAGTTGTACTAAATATCTCAATGGCCATGCTGATGTGGTACTGGGAAGTGTTGCTGGGAAAAAGGAAGCGATCGATAAAATTAGAAATTTTAGAAATATCAATGGAGTCATTCCTAGTCCAGGGCAAACGCATCTAATCGGCAGAAACTAGCTCTGAAAAGCGTTTGAATGACCCGAAAATTTTAGCTGACCTTAAAATTTGACGGGAACAGATAAAACTGGTATAATATTTGTGTCGCTTATATA
>NZ_JAAHIG010000248.1:0-13540 GCF_010692305.1 Moorena sp. SIO4G3
TCAGTAAAGCCAGGGAGAATACATATTCTTTCCTAGTTTCATCCCTATACATCCCAAGAATACTGCGCCTGAGCTTGCTATCTTGATCTGGAATAACATCTGAGAAACCAATCCGTTCCGGGGGAAATCCGGGTGGTGGCTTAATTTTAGTTGGTAATACTTTTTCAATGGCAATCAGATTCTTGATATCCTCAAAGGCTTCAACCAGTTCCTCGTGACCTGGCTCAACTGGTAGATCCCGAACAATATCAAGACCAATTGCTCTAGGTTTGTAGGTTTCCAATCTCCGGAGCAGCCTTGCAATATCTTGATCCGGTATGGGATAGGTTCCTACATCCTGGATATCCTTTTCATCAATGCCAACAATAACAACCCGTTCATCCATAGGTTCAGAAGGACGCAGGCGCAGAAAAGTATCGAGGGTGATCCACTCGCTAAATTGAAGTGACCCATTGAGACGGGCTAACATTACCAGTCCAATCACTGCAATTCCTGGCAGTTCTCCTCCACGCCAGGTAGCAATTTTGTTTTTTATTTTTGGCCAAATACTTAGCAACAACAGGTTTTTTCCTTGCTTAATTTATCAATCAATAAACCCTTCTTCTCTGGCTCGCATCTCGGTTTTAATTCGGAGATTCTTCCCGTCTTCAGGATAAACACCCAGAACATCTCGAATTTTCGTCCAGTAGTGAACCACAGTTCGGGGAGCTATCTTCATACGCTCAGCAATTGCCTTATCCTGCAATTCCTCATGAAATGCTAGGGTGATTACCTCCAGCCACTCTGGCTTGACTTCTCCTTTGAGCATCTTTAGATCTTTTGTATGGGTTAATCCCTGCAATGCCCAGTCAACTCTGGTTAACATAACCTGACCGGAGAAACCCTTATCTACCACCGTGAAACCCCCTTTGTGCTCGTCAATCTCATCCTTAATCCGCACCAGAGCTTTGAGGTAAGTGCTGAGCACCACAAGATTGAGGTTGGGGTATTGCTTCATCACTATCTGCAATAGTTTAATACCGGTGTCGATTTTAGCTGTATTCTCAGAAGCTTCTGGAATGGAAAGATCTACAATAACAAGGTCAAGCTGAAATCGTTCCAGTTGTTCCAGAGCGCTCTGGAACGTTTGAGCTGTTAGGATTTCCGCTTCTGGATACTTCCGTCGTAGGGTGTCGATTATTCCACCCAGCATCAATTCGTGGTCATCAACCACAAGCAGCTTCAGTTTCCCTGGCTTTGGTAAATCTTGGCTCATCATCAATTCCTTCAATGTTTGCTATTCACCATTGGAACCTATCGTTGCAATTTAGCCAACGAGGGGTTAATACAGCGCTACGCGGAAGGCAAGAGGCAAGAGGCAAGAGGCAAAAGTTTACTAAAACAGCTTTTGCTGCTTTTATCAATGTCAAACACCTTAATGGGTAGTGCTATACAGCCAGGTTTTTTCTGTCATGGTTCTTAAGTTAAACCACTGCTGACTGAACTTTTAGCTTAAAAAGACACAGATAGATAAAGCAATCCCCTTGTCTACCAAGTTGATTGCTGGTTTAAGACAAGAACTAGTAAAATTCGGTCAGTAGGATTGCTGAAAACTACATACTGCCACTAAAATCTTCTGCCAACTATTCCTAACCCTCTAGTTAGCAAAGGGTATCCAGGGAGATTCAGCTTTTGAGGTCGATTAATGGACAAAATTGCTCTGATGCTGATCTGATGGCGGTCTTGAGAAGATTACATATAGATGCTTATAGGAATGCGATTGGCCTACGGCCACGCTAGGCGAACGCAAAAACAAATCCCTACTAAACATGGGTATATTGTTTAACTAATGGCTACAATAGCTCTGATGCTGATCTGATATTGGTCTTGAGAAGATTATATATAGATGGTTAGAGGAATGCGATTGACCGTAGGTCACGCTACGCGATCGCAAAAATAAATCCCTAAATTACATGGGATAATCATTCAGCTATCAGTATTTAGCTAATGCACTACGCCCACGGCTGACGGCTGACATCTCAATCAACGCCAAATCTTAATCTTACCCTTGCCGCCTCCACTTACTAGGATTCGTCCATCAGGGCTAAAAGTAACCGGATAACAACCATTCAGATTGCGCAGTAGCTTTCCAGTCCGTAGGCTCCAAAGTTTAATCTCGTTTATACTGGCACTGACTACTGTTTCTCCATCAGGGCTAATGGCAATGGAAAGCACCGCTGTTGAATGTCCAGTTAGAGAAAAGATTAGTTTTTCAGTGTGGAGATTCCACAGTCTGACGGTTTTGTCAGCGCTCGCGCTAGCGATAGTTTTACCATCAGGACTGATAGCAATGGAAGTTACCCATCCTGTATGTCCTGTAAGAATAGAGCGCTGTTGATACCCGCGTCTGTTCCAAAGTCTAATGGTTTTGTCATTACTACCACTAGCGATAGTCTGACCATCGGGACTAATAGCAACACAATTAACCATGTTTGAATGATCAGTTATTGTGTGGATTAGTTTTCCTCTCAAGCTATCCCAAACTGCGATGGTCTCATCACCACTAGCACTGATCAGGATTTTACCATTTGGGCTAAAAGCAAGATCCGAAACCACAGCTCCATGACTGAAAGGAGAATTTGGTTTATTGAAGATGCCAGAGAAGGTTTTTGTCCGTAACTTCCAACTGGTAATCACGTTATCAAAGCCACCAGCAATCAGCATCTGTCCGTTGGGGCTAATGTTTACTGCCTGAACTTCTCCTCCTTGTCCGAAGAAAGTGTAAATGGATTTCCCTGTTGTTAAATGCCATAGTTTTACAGTTCTATCATCACTGCCACTGGCAATAATATCACTATTACGACTGATAGCAACGGAATTAACGTTTCCTATATGTCCTTTGAGAATAGTATTACATTTCAAATCTAGATGTGATTTAACAGTTATTAAATTATTAAGGTTTGCTTTAATCACTTGTAATTCTTTATCAATATCTATATCACTAAACTTTTGTTTATAGGAAAGCTCAGCATTGCCTAGTTTTTCTGTTGGTTTAGACTGATTTACCCCCAAAAGGTTTGCTTTAAGCACTTGTAATTATTCTTCAACGTCTAAATCCTTAAACCTTTGTTCCAAGGATATTTCAGCTAGGATTTCTAGGTTCATCATCGCCTGGTTATAGGATTTCTGCTGAGAGAACATCTTGGCTAAGCCATAAATACCAAGTCCAACGACTCCACCAGCAGCAGCGATCGAAGACATACTAACCCCGATGGCTGTCCCCCCAACGTAAACAGGGAAGGGGTCTCCCGTTATACCCGGAGGGTTAGCGGGAGGGGAATTACCTGACGGGGTATTCTGGTTATGGACATAACTCTTTAGCTGCTCGATAGTAACGCCGCCACAAGAAGCCACAAAATAAGAACCTGTCCAGAAAACTTTTTTGTCACCGTAAAACCGCTTTAAGCACTAAGAAAATTCTTGACGAATCAATCTACTGGTTACAGTTTTGATATTGGCTATTAGCTTGACTGGAGCAACCTTAGGATTAAGGTCAACAAGCAAATGAATATGATCTTCCTCTCCGTTGAACTCTACTAGGTTGCAGTCCCATGTGACACAAGTATCAGAGCAAATCTGCTTTAACCTAATCAAAATTTGTTCTGATATGACTTGTCGCCTGTACTTGGTGACAAGTACAATATGTACAGTAAAACGATACACAAACCTGTTTACTTTTGTCTAATTACCTTTCATAGTTTGACAGCAAGTGCTACAATAAATTTATGATACTCACTTACTGTTACCGAATCAATCCCAGTCCCGAACAAGTCGCCATCATGGAAAGGTGGCTCGAACTACTGCGTCGTCACTGGAACTACGCTTTAGGTCAACGGCTTGACTGGTTAAATCGGACTCGTTCTGCGATCGACAGGTGCAGTTTAGTGAGTGAGCCAATTGGAGAAATTCCAGAGCCGGTAAACTATTACACTCAGCAAGCAGATCTCAAAGAAACCAAAAAGCTATTTCCTGAGTACAAGAAGATCTATGCAGAAACCCAACAGGTAAACTTACAACGTCTCAACAAAGCTTGGGACAGATGGAGAAAACCTGATGTTAACGGCAAGCGTGGAGGTAGACCTCGTTTTAAGAAAACGGGAGAGCTTCGATCGTTTGTTTTCCCCAGGGTAAATAGCTCTAAAGCGGGTGCGCATTTAATTGACAGCGTTTTAAAATTAAGCCGAATTGGATCAATGCCTGTCATAATGCATCGACCATTACCTGTAGGTTTTACCCTTAAGCAATGCACCATTGTCAAAAAGGCCGATGGTTGGTACTGCTGTCTCTCCATGAAAGATGATACCGTACCTGAACTACTACCCTTAGATTCAGTCAAGTCTGCCGTGGGTATTGACGTTGGTTTAGAGAAATTCTTGACCACTTCTGATGGAGAAGCGGTACCTATTCCGCAATTTTACAGGAAAGCCCAGGGAAAGCTTGCTCAGGCTCAGCGAATAATGTCTCGTCGAGTGAAAGGGTCAAACAATTGGAAAAAAGCCAAGCACAAAGTAGCCTTGTTGCATCTTCATTTGACCCGATGCAGAAAAGAATTCCATTATCAGGTTGCTCATTGGTTGTGCAGTAAATACGACCTAATCGCTCACGAAAACTTAAACATAAAAGGTCTTGCTAGAACCAGACTGGCTAAATCAATAAATGATGCAGCTTGGGGGGCGTTTCTGGAGATATTACAAGCAGTGGCGGTCAAACGCGGCTTGTTAGTTCAGGAAGTCAATCCACGCGGTACAAGCATCGAATGTTTTAACTGTGGTTCTAGAGTCGAGAAAAATTTAAGCGATTCGGCGAAGCCGACGCTGCGCGAACGCGTTCATTGCTGTTCTAGTTGCAACCTCAAAGTTGATTCGGCGAAGCCGACGCTGCGCGAACGTGATTGGAATAGCGGAATTAACATTTTAAATCGTGGACTATTGGCGGTTGGACTACCGCTTGATGGCTGTGGTAAATCGGCACAGGATGTCGTTCGCGCAAGCGTCGGCTCCGCCGAGGAACAGCAAGTCTCTTTTGTGAGATTGAGAAGCCCACATCATAATCTTTGATTTGATGTGGGAGTAGTCACAACTCAGTCCCATACCACCTACTGTGGCAGAGATACCAGCCCCTGTAACCGCTCCCAGTCCCACTGGCCCAATGGCAATAAGATCCCCTTCCTGTATCGCCCTAACAGCGCCATAAGCAGCAGCGCCAGTTATTTCTCCTATACCTGTCATCGTGGTCGTACCAATGCCCACGCCACCAAACCCCCCGACTAATCCCACACCGCCAATAGTCGAGGATAGATTAGCTCCCGCTGCTGCTCCAGCTAGGGTGAACAATACACTCTGTTGCTTGGTCATGATTACTTTCTCAATAAGCTTACACTTATAGAGTTCCCAAAAAGGCGATTAGCCCTTTGGGCCACGCTACGCGAACGCACCAAACCAAACCCCACCGGTACCAAACCGATGGGATACATAAGTACCAGTAACTAGAATAGAAAAAACTCTTTTGTGCGGGAAGTAGCTCAATCATGACAGTAGCCACCACACCTGTTGAAACTAATCCGATTGTGCTGAGGATGCCCCCAGCATTGGACATGGATGATGACCAGTTTTTTGAATTTTGTCAGATTAATCGAGATTTACGGATTGAACGCACATCAGACGGAGAAATAATTATTATGCCCCCAACAGGCAGTGGAACCGGAGGTCGAAATTTCAGTCTCAATGGTCAGTTGTGGAGTTGGGTAGAACAAGATGGCACAGGCAAGGGTTTTGACTCTTCTGCTGGCTTTAAGCTTCCCAATGGTGCGGAGCGCTCCCCTGATGCTTCTTGGGTAAAGTTAGAAAGATGGGAAGCCCTAACACCTCAACAACAGGAAAAATTTGCTCCTCTATGCCCAGATTTTGTGATTGAATTGCGTTCCCCCAGTGATAGCGTCAAAGATCTCAAAGACAAGATGGAAGAGTACATAGACAATGGTGCGAAGTTGGGGTGGTTGATTGACCCCAATAATCGTCGAGTGTATATTTACCGTCCTGGTGGGGAAGTGGAGCAGTTGGACAATCCTGCTACGGTAAAGGGGGATGAGTCGGTGCTGCCGGGTTTCGTGCTGAAGCTGGGGAAAATCTGGTAAGGGTAGGAGTTATCAGCACCATCGTCACTTGTAAAATTAAGGGTTTCTCCACCCTTCAATAATTCTAATTGCTACGTTCAAATATGGGTTATCAAGGAATTCTTCAATTGCTCCTTGACCACCTTCTTTGAGAGCATTAACTAGCCTTTCTTTCTTGGTTGGTGTAATGGCTGCACTGACAAAGGCTTCTTGCTGTACTTCTGTGGCGGTAGGATTGTTTTTCTCTAGTTGTTGGAGTAATTGCTGAATTTCAGCTGCTGCTTCCGCTAAACTTTGGGTTGGTTCTGGTGTCACATTATGATTCTCAATATTTTGTGTAGCGTTGTCGCCTGTTGCGACCACCGGAGCATTAGCATTCATAGCGTGCCTTTGGTCTATATTAAAATTCTGTGGATTATCTGACATATCATTCTCCGCTTTAGCTATAACATCAATAATGCTTTGAATAGGTTTATTAGCGTGTAATTTAATAATTTCGATTAACTCCGCACTTTGCTCACGATAAATTACTATCTGATCATCTCTAGCTTTTAGTTCTGCTTTATATTTTTCTTCCATAGCTTTGAGGCCAAGTTCATAGTTTTGCGTGAAGTCACTATGAATATTTTCCTTATTCGTGTCAGGGGGAACACTTACCTTAACAACAACTACACCATCCCCTTTATGTTCAATAGTCTGAATAGTTAGTTCGGTATCTTCATTCTCTACTTGGACTTTTTGGAAAGCTGCAACAAAAGCTTTCCAATCAACACCGTTCCGGAAAATAAAGTCAACAGTATTTAAGACCTCTTGGAATAGCTTGGTAAATTCTCCTGGTTTAAATTCACCACTACTTGGACGACGCTCGCGGTTATCTGTTCTAGGCTCAGGGTTTTCTAACAGATAAATAAATCGGCAATCAACATCTTCTAGCTTAGTACTACTTTCAATATTCCACGCTTCTAAACAAGCTCCCGTAAGATAAGCATGAGTAAAATCAGTACCAATTGCTTCAACTAGATTTAAATTAGCCCATTCTAAATTAGCATCCTCTAAAGTTGCTTCCCTAAGATCAGCCTGTTTTAGATTAGCCTTATTTAAATTAGCCCCTCTTAAATTTGCACCTCTGAGATTACCATTAACATAAGACTTATTGTAACCATTACCACTAACCAATAATTCTCTGACAGCTGTGTCAGCTAAGATAGTTTTACCTGGTCTAGCTCGGTCAAGCTTAATAGTATTTTTCCAACAAGTACGAGTAAGATTAGCCTCCCTTAAGTCTGTACTTTTGAGGGTAGCTTCTTTTAAATTAGCATCGGTTAGGTCAGCTTTGTAAAAACTGGTTCCTCCTGTAGCAGCAAAAGCAATAACAATAGTGCGAATCCAGGCATCTCTGGGGTCCCCTTTTAGAGCACGCCAGCCCAGGTAGGAACCAAGTAAGGCTATGACAAAGGCTACGGCGGCTTCGGCTCTGGCTAGGGCAAAGGTCAAGGCCAAGGCTAGGGCAAAGACAAAGCCCAAGGCTACGGTTACGGCAAAGGCACATGAGGCAAAGGCTAGGGAAAAGGTTCCAGCTACGGCAAAGGCTACGGATCCAGCTAGGGCAAAGGCTAGGGCCAAGGCAAAGGCCAAGGCTCCGGCTACGGCTACGCCTAGGGCCAAGGCTAGGGCAAAGATTCCTGGGGCAAAGGCTCCGGCTACGGCTCCGGCTACGGCTATAGCTCCGGATACGGCTATAGCCGTAGCTATAGCTACGGCTATAGCTCCGGCTACGGCACCTCCAATACCTTGACGGAATATAACAGCAAATAAGACAATTATTACAACCAAAGCTATCCAGCCGAAGGCTTGCTCTTGTTCGGGGTTAGAGTTAACTATTGACACTACTAACAGCCCACCAAATAAGGAGGAAATTCCAGATACTCCTGAGGTTATCCAGGAAACCAAAAGAAGAATAATTGCCCACCGTTTTTGTAATCCAGCCTTCGCCTTACAGAACTGAGTTCCTGTTAGATTAGCATTCTTAAAATTTGTTCCTCTAATATCCGCTTCACTAAAATCTGCCCCTGAAAGGTCTTTCCCCTGAAACGATTGACCTCTAAGATTTACCCTGCGGAAATCCCTTTCTCCTGCTGCATATCGTCTCAGAACTTCTTTAGCTTTCATCAGTCAGAATCATATCTAGGAAAGGGAACAGGGAGTCGGGAGTCGGGAGTCAGGAAGTTTAGTTTTAATACTAATAGGATGATAAACGCTTGTTGTCAATCAACTGGTAATAATTCTTAATAAACCCTATTAATTGTGTTTCTTAATCTACATACTGTTCCAGACAAATATCCAGGGATAGGTTGTTGTAGCTGAAACCCACTTCTACCATTGCGATACTGGGAAGGAACCGCTAAACGCGATCGCATTAAGTTCTAGATAGGGTGCATCTGCTAAAAGCTGTTTCACCTGATGGTGCGTTACGGTGCGGGCTGTTTCAACAAGGGGCGAAGAAGCGAAAAATCATGGCTCGCCCGCCCCTAACGCACCCTACACCTTCAACCTTCAACCTTCAACCTTCAACCTTCAACCAAATAAACCTTCAACCAAATAACCTTCAACCTAAACACTTCACCCAAGCCTCCCTTACCTCAGGTGAACCATACCAAAGCCCCTTCCTCCTAGGAGAATGGAACACCTCATCAAGAGTAATATTAGTGGCTCTAGCCAAATGAGCAGCAGCAATGGGAGTAATCCCATCTCCCCAGCAATTCCCTTCTCCACAAGTGAGCTTGTAACTGTTGTAAGCCAACCAGCTGCCTAAACGTCGCTTACCATAAATAGCCTTACCAGCGACACAAATATAATGGACATCTTGGTGAAAGGCTCCTGGATAGTTATCATTCACAAAATCAAGATTGCGTTTAGTCCAACGTTCCTGACTGAGATGGGGTGTTCCCAGAGTCACCAAGGTAGAGATATAGGAATGAGCATTCCATAACCCTACCGAGTCATCAGTAACATCTCCATGAATCGTGTAAGGCTTTTCTCCTAGATATATCCTGGCAATCCAGCCACCAGCAGAGTGACCGATTAAATTAATCTGTGATGTGTTATTCTTCTCCAACTGTTGTTTAACAGCTTGGTCGATTTTTCGCAAAATTGGCACCACAGAGCGACCACCGAGGGTAGGAAACCAATCCTGTTGGCGTATTGGTACAGTAGTTGCGGCAATCCCTAGCTGTTGTAGTGATTGTTCTAAATCACGGTATTCACTAGCGCTAGCAAAATAGCCCGGTAAAATAACAGTTGGTAATGGCATCGGTGGTAATTTTAAATTTTATAGATAATTTTAAACTTTTGTGAAACTAGGTACACTTTATGGTATAAGTGTTGGTCCTGGGGATCCTGACCTGATCACCCTCAAAGCACTACGTATATTGAAACAGGCACCAGTAGTAGCCTTTCCTACTGGAGTCCGTGGAAAACCAGGACTGGCTCAACAGATTGTCGCTCAATGGTTGGAGAATCATCAGGTGCAGTTACCCTTGACATTTCCATATGTGCAGGATACCGCTATCTTGACCCAAGCATGGCAAGTTGCTGCTGAGCAAGTCTGGAATTATCTAGGATTAGGGCAAGATGTAGCATTTGTGTGCGAAGGAGATGTGAGTTTTTACAGCACATTTACCTATTTGGCACAGAGGCTACAACAGTTGCATCCTGAAAGCCTGATTCAAACTGTACCAGGGGTATCTTCCCCCATGGCTACAGCATCGGTGTTGGGATTACCCTTGACCATTCGTGATCAGCGCCTGGTCGTGCTACCAGCTCTCTATAATGTCGAAGAACTGGAAAAGGTTTTGACTTGGGCAGATGTCGTAGTCCTGCTCAAAGTCAGTTCGGTTTATAAGCAGGTGTGGCAAGTGCTGCATCGACATCAGTTGTTGGAAAATGCCTATGTGGTAGAACGAGCAACTCTACCGGAGCAGGTGATATATCGTAATTTATGCGATCGCCCTAATCTGGCATTACCCTATTTTTCTCTGCTAATTGTTAAGGTAAACCAATAGATAGCAAACCAATAGATAGCAAACCAATAGATAGCAATGTTTCAGCCATCGATGTAGTTGTTATAGCTAGCCCCAGCAAGATCGCTCAATAGATTTGCCAAGACTGAATTGAATAAGCATCTCCTCAGCCGAGAGCTTATTAGCAACCATGGAAATAAGTGAAAAATAACTGCCATGTCCGATGCTTCTTTAATTAAAAACATCCCAGAAATGCTGAGTCACCCCCTAGTGATTTCAGTTACCGCCTCTCTGGGGGTTCATATGCTAATCGTACCGATCTTAGGTGATTTGTTGAAGAATCAAAAGCCTAAGGGAGACTCAATGGTGCAAGTGTTGGAGTTAAGCCCTCAACAACTGAGCCGTGTGCCCAAGTCGGCTGCACCACCACTGACCCTGCCAGCTCTACCAAATGCCAAGACTCCGAGCAATCCCTCCATCCCTTCGTTATTTAGTGCTTTCCCACCCCCTCCACCACCGCTACCTTCAATACCTCCTCTCAAGCCCCTGAAAAAAATTCCCACACCCCCACCTCTGAGATCCTTACCGATAAAACCCTTACCCACAATTGGCAAGTATCCTTTACCACTGCTAAATCGCCAAAGACCGATTATCACCAGAGGGTCTTTCCCGATCCAGCTACCACCAAAACCCAGGACACCACTACCAGCCCCACCACCGCAACCTAAATTCACATTCGATACAGAGTCTTTGAATCCAGGTTCCTTCCAGACCGGTTCCTTGCCAGTATTTGGGAATTC
The DNA here is from genome assembly GCF_010692305.1 of Moorena sp. SIO4G3. Classification (NCBI taxonomy): domain Bacteria; kingdom Bacillati; phylum Cyanobacteriota; class Cyanophyceae; order Coleofasciculales; family Coleofasciculaceae; genus Moorena; species Moorena sp. SIO4G3. The sequence continues at coordinate 10,971 of NZ_JAAHIG010000248.1, forward strand.
TAGCAACCAGATTCCTGACCCATTAGAGGTTCCTAACCAACAGCCACCGGTATCGGTTACTCCACCTCCTCCACCACCACAATTTTCCATCACCCCTCCTCCTTCTGAGCCTACTAAACCAGTACCTTCTAGTGCTGTTGCGATCGCACGACAACGTCAGAACAATTTAGTGGCTCAAGTGCGGATGCGGCGGAAGCAACTGAAAAAAGATGTAACCAATACCAGTGATGAGGAAGCTAGGAAAAACCTGGTGGAATGGATGGCTTTGGTAAAGGATACCTTACCCAAAAAGGAAGTCATACCAGAAGCAATAACAGTTAGTGCTACTTATCCGAAAGACGCTTGTATTAAGAAACTAGAAGGCACAACAGTCTTCGGAATTTTAGTAGGTGCTAATGGTGAAGTGACTAATGCACAGCTGATTCAGAGTGCAGGGTACGGCATTTTAAATCAGCAGGCACTGGAAGATATTCAGTTCCGCAAGTTTAACAACCAAACTGGTACAACAAAACCCTACCAGGTCAAAGTAGCCTTTGACTATGATCAAGGCAACTGTCCTAGTCTATCGGTTTTCCAAGAAACTGCTAACCAGCCAGTTCCAGCAAAGCCAAATACTGTTAGTGGGGAAAACGCTGCTGCCAACAATCCAGTAATAGTAGTGCCTAAGCCAGAAACCCCTAGCAATAACTCTGCTAATAATAACTCTACCGATAACAATAGGACAGTATCAGTTCCAGTAAAACCGAATAGTGCTAGGGAAAATTCCAACACTAGACCCAGAACAATATCAGTACCAGTGCGGGAGAATACCTCTAGCCAAGACTCGACTCCTAAACCCAGGAGGGTATCAATACCAGTGCGGGAAAATACCTCTACTCAGGAAAATACTCCTAAACCCACAAGGGTGAGAGTACCAGTGCGGGAGAATACCTCTACTCAGGAAAATACTCCTAAACCTACAAGAGTCAGAGTACCAGTGCGGGACAATACTCCTACTCAGGAAAATACTCCTAGACCTAGAGCAGTGCCTGTACAGCAAAATACTCCTAGTCAGGAAAATACTCCTAAACCCACAAGGGTGAGAGTACCAGTGCGGGAGAATACTGCTACTCAGGAAAATACTACTCAGGAAAATAGGACCAACACTACAGCTGTGCCAGTCAAGCCAGCTCAAGCTACTAATGAAAACTCAGGGAAAGAATCCGTTCCAGCAGCAGCAGCCACTGAAAACCAAAACTCACAAGAGGATAAAGCGTGCAAGTTCAAATCTAGATCAGCTCGCAGGCGCAACAGAATAGACTCCTTTACAACACCATCCTCAAGGTCATGTAAATAAGAGCTTTCTGTTAGTTAAAGCCTGGGTTGTTGGTCAATGGAGCATTAACATTATTTTAGAATTAAGAATTAATAATTAAGAATTGAGAATTGAGAATTGAGAATTGAGAATTGAGAATTAAGAATTAAGAATTAAGAATTAAGAATTAAGAATTAAGAATTAACCATTCTGCCTTCTACATTCTGCCTTCTACATTCTACATTCTGCATTCTACATTCTACATTCACCATTCTGCATTCACCATTCTGCATTCTTCATTCTCCATTCTGCATTCACCATTCTGACAGACAATCTTGAAGCGTCTTAGCGACTGGCAGGGAAACTGCCACCGATGAAGTGGACATCACTGAAGGTTTCGATCCATAGACGAGCGCCACAAGGCAGTGGGTTATCTGGCTGATAGGTAATCCGACAAGGGCCGAGGATTTCTACCTGGTTGCCGTATACATTGTTGCCACTTCGTTTTACTGAAATCACTGGTTTGCGTTCTTCCGGGCGTTTGTGGATATTTGAGCCAATGTGATTGCGGTTGACATTAATCTTGGCTAGAGCCGGAGGACGACTGGTACGCCATTTGCCTTTTGGTCCTCTAGTGCCTTTAATGATTTGGGGCATATTGTTGAACAGAGGAATAATCCAGAATTTCCCACTTTTATAAGCACCCCGGACGCGACCCTTCTCTAGGAGTTGTCGCAATCGTCTCGAAGAGATTCCAAGGAGAGATGCCGCTTCGGTAGTACAAACGCACTTGTTCATCAGTTTCTTTTTTTAAACTATTCCGATAGTTGTATTATAAAGGAAAAACAAGGATGAAGCAACCCCTTATAAAGGAAAAGGAGAAGGCTATGGAAAATTTTGTAAATTGACCTTAGGTGTGCTATCGGTCGGACTTGAGACAAGTTTGATATAGCGTTCGCGCAGGGTGGCCATAGGCCAATCGCGTAGCGTGACCTACGGTCAATCGCTTTAAGCGTGGCCTTTTGGCCAAGGTCAATCACATTCCCTGCCCCTTCCAAACACCGATTCTGCTGACTCAGTCATCGGGAAACTGCCAGCAGGAGATACGTTCTACATCATTACTACTACACGACTTGGAAGGTTTCTCAACTGATTGACTGACAAAACCCTTGAAATGCTGATTCTCCCGTAGGTTGGGTTAGCGATAGCGTAACCCAACAAAAGCCTGACTGGTGTTGGGTTTCGTTGCCTCAACCCAACCTACGCCATGATCTTT
>NZ_JAAHIG010000249.1:0-13519 GCF_010692305.1 Moorena sp. SIO4G3
ATTCCTAGGATTTGAATGGTATCTGTCTTTAGAATGCTGGCTCCCACTCACTTGCTGTCAATACCTGCTATCTCCCTCCTGATAAGCATTTGACCAATTTGTGCTTAACTTTTTGTCAGTCAACCAGGGCGGGGAGTGTCAAAAAACACTTGGTATGTTTCAGGTATATTTCGGCATTTGAGAGTGTCGGTTCACTGATCACTATTGACATAGGCAAAATGCTGTGAATACCTTGGCAGCATTCCCCCAGTCAGCCTGCGGCCAAGCTGGGGGTCTTATGTAGTGTATAGTTGTATCCCAATTGTATAGACACCACAGAGGTAATTCACCAACCTTCCAAGATCGGGAGAGAGTTTTGGAGTTTCCACAAAGACACTGCTTTCATGATCGATAATTTTTATGGTTGAGAGTAATAGTGTTACTTTTTCGCCACTAATGGGAATTCTGTCATTAGATAGTCTGAGATTTCTCACTTAGCCAGGGCAATGCTTTTATTGCCCGTTTTCTAATTACTCTTGTCAATGCTAGTCCCATTAACTGCTTATCTATCCTTACTTTTCCCTTGAATAGCAAAATCAGAGTAGTTAGGAACACATAGATATGGCAAGGCAAACCCAACACTGGATTAGGTTGGTTTTTAGGAGCTTAGTTTCAATATAGGTCAGATGGATCACACACTAGCCAAGATCATCAATACATCCCAATACGTATCATTTGATATCTTTGATACCGCAATTATACGCAATGTTTTAGAGCAAAGTGATGTCTTTACACTGGTTCAAAAGCAATATGATTATTGTCATTCCGAGTTATTACCAAATTATCCTAAGCTTAGACAAAAAGCATAAAAAAAATCTAGGGACAAACTCTGGAGACGAGAACAGGTCTCAGAGGTTGTCTGAGAAGTATAATTTGCTACATCTAAGCCCCCTAAATCCCCCGAGCGAGCAATCCCTCGCTCGGGGGACTTTTAGAAGCAAATTGACTCTTCCCCCAAATTTGGGGGGCTAGGGGGGCAAAATTCAGTATCAAAAAACTTTTCATATATCCTCTCAGAAGTTACCTTGGATACCATATTTGAGTGTTTGGTAGAAGATTTTGGACTTAATGACCAAACCGCACAAATACTAAAAAAATTGAAATACAAACCGAAGGGGATGTTTGCAGACGTAATGAATTTATTTTTTCGGTCTATAACTATTGCCGAAAAATTTCTAAACAGATTATTTTTATCTAAGATATGTATTTCCCCCTATCGGTGATCAATAAAATTATTCATTCGGCAGGCTATGATGATAGTGAAAAGCTATTTTTATCCTCTACTATAGGCAAAAATAAATTTAGAGGAGATATTTATGGATATGTTGTTGAACAGCTAGGATGTAACCCAGAAGATATCCTTCACATTGGTGATAATTATCAGTCTGATATTTTAAATGCCAAAGCCAATTGCTTATTAATTTGTTTAATAAAAAAATACAGATATCTATCAAAATCTCTTGGTTCCAAAAGGAAAAGTTTCATCAGCTTAACAAAAACAATCTCTTGAAAGTTCATTTTATCTAGCAACCATTATCAATCAGTATTATTGTGATACTCAGGAGAATCAAACTAGTTACGAAGAGTAATTTTGGTATAACTTCGGGTTTAAGAATGTTGGAATCCTTTTTTTGAGTTTCATGAATTGGTTGCTAGATGCAACCACTAAAGATGGCATAGACAAAATTTTATTCTTATCCCGTGATGGTTATATCATGCATAAGGTTTATTACCTGCTAGCCGGATATAGAGATAATAGTCCAAGGGCAGAATATATGTATGCCTCAAGAGGAGCTCTCAATATTCCTAGCATCTTTGAATTAAACGATGTAGCGATGGATTTTTTAGCGAGTGGAACGAGTATCTTAACAGTTTCACAGTTTTTAGAGCGAATTGATATTGACCCTAAGCAATATCAGCAATAAATTCAAATGGCTGGTTTTTTAGATAGTCATCAAAAGGTTAAAACTAAATAATATTATATCCTATTTAATAATTTATATTAATTCTTAAATAGTGAGATTAGACAGTTATAAAAATCTGAAGTATTTTTTTTAAATTACATAAAACTTATTTTTATTTCGATGAACAATAAATAGCAATAGATGATGATGACGAATGGATGCCCCAAAAACTAGAACTGCAACTGGAAGCTGCTAATTGTTCCCAATACAAATACCCCATTGTCAGCTGTTACCTAATTGCTCGGACTCCCCAAGACGATTCGATTTGGCCGAGAATAATTCCCTCTAAATTAGAACCAATGAGTTAATATCTATTTGTTCGCAATACCTTATTCCAGGGAGAAGCAGTAATTCAAGGTTCAACTATTTTTACATCCAAAGAGTTATTGCAAAAAATCCCCCCCAGGAGAAGCGGTGAGGTTCAGGAAGATTGGGACTGGCTGTTACGGGCCACTACTTTGGAAGAGGTAGGAATTGAGTTTGTGACTGAACCATTGTCAGTGTGGTATTTAGGATAAAACCGTCCTAGTATTAGTAGCACTACTAAATGGCGGAATTCATTAAACTGGATTCAAAAAGTACAAGACTTAGTCACACCCCGTGCTTACGCATCCTTTATCTTGACAGAGGTAAGTTCAAGAGCCGCCAATGCTTGTGAGTGGAACGCATTTTTTCCCCTTCTCTGGGAAGCCATTCGCCATGGCAAACCCCTACCTATGGATATAGGTTTGTACATAGGTTTGTGGCTACTCTCTCCCAATACTCGACGCTGGTTGCGAAATTTACTGACTAAGAATCCTCAGCCATTAACAACTTGAGCAAAAAATCAGGTCATATCAAGTCCGCTTTTGTTGTTTGTCATTTGTAGTGTTCATAATCGAAGGTTGTTTTGGGTAATCGGTAACAGAAATAGGCAAGGGGTAATCGGTAATGGTACAGGAGTAATCGCAATTGCCAATTACCCATTACCTCTTACCTATTACCCACGCCTTACAATAACGATGCTACCGGAGTGGATCTAAAAAATTAATATAGCAATCTACCCTGCTAGAACCGTCTTCTACGGTTTCGGAGTCTTCGACGTTCCCGATGTCTCGCAATTTCTTTACGTTTGCGTTTTTGTGCAAATGTCTCAAAATGACGATTCTTTTTCATATCGGCAAAGATGCCGGCTTGGGAGACTTTTCGCTTAAATCGACGTAGGGCTGACTCTAAGTGCTCATTTTCACCAACCACCACTTGGGTCATTCAATGTCCTCCTGTTTTGATCGCTTCCGTGGTCGAATAACAAGTCATCATTCATCCCATAAGAACAGGACAGGGCAAACCTCTGATTGACTGACAAAACTCCTACAACTGACGGAAGGTGTTGGCATCCGGCCAGTTTTTAAAACGAATGGCTCATATCTCAAGTCCGTTGAAAATCATAATATTGCACCTGGATAGCCTGCACTAGTCTATGGCAAGGAAATCCGAATTAAGCCTGCCAAAAGCAGGCTATCAAATCCTTATTTTTTCCTTACTCCTGGTCAAGCGGACTTATGATGGTGTATCTCGACGCTTCAGCCTGCAGAGTTTGCTACAATATCTCCCTTAAAACTGACTTTAGCTATGAGCCGTGGAATAAATGATATTGTTGCTTAACTCACACACTACAACTAGTGTGATTCTCAAGCTGAACACTGCCTATTCGGGTTTTCCTACTTTAGGTCTTAAACGTTCATACTTGTCTGAATCAAAGACTTTAAGATGCCTTCAATCCACTTATAAACAGCAATCCTACACACACTAGTATCTTTCAACTAGAGATTGGGCTTGCTTTATCCTACCAAAATTACTCCCTAAATTCTGACGCGCAGGGTAGAACTAGACAGGGGTAAAACCCCTGCCCTGGGCTCAGACCTGAGAATTGGGTTTTGATTTAGATCAAAGCGAGCTTAGTAGCGACGAGCGCCGAAGTTATCACCTCTGCCGCGACTGCCCCCACCAAATGAGTTTCTTTTTTCCCGAGGTTTGGCTTTATTGACTTTGAGCTCACGCCCCATCCATTCAGCTCGATCAAGCTCTTCAATGGCCTTCGCTTCTTCCTCCTCTGTGTTCATTTCCACAAAAGCAAAGCCCCTTAATTTACCTGTTTCGCGATCGGTGGGCATGTGAATTCGCTTGATTTGGCCATATTCTTCAAACACAGATTTCAGATCCTCTTCTGTCACCTCACGTGCAAGGTTACCAACGTAGACAGACATACAATATCTCCAAAATTTGATTTATGTAGAGATAGAAATTTCGGAGGCATGCTTAGCAATATGAAACAGAAGAAACCTGTCAACACTGAAAACAAAAACTGCAACCGATACCTATACTCACCTTTTATGATAACATAGACATTAAGGTGACTAACCTCCTACTTGGGTTGTGCAATTAAGTTGTGCAATTAAGCTGTTGTGCATTTTAATTGCATAGTTGCCAGTGTTGAAACAAATTTTCATACACACTCCTCATCTCTGGGTCCCCCCTCACCGCCTTTTCATTATAGCCGCAAATCTCGATAAACCAGGGAAGGTGACCGAATTTGGGACTGAGCTTTTGACGGACGCTATCAGCGTGTCGCTTATCAGCCCATTTGGGGATAACCCAATGCTTATCACTAGTCGAACCAAAGTTTTTATAGTTATGTAAATTTTTGTGAATTTTTATTCCATCTGCTTGGAGCAAGGATGGGTGATTTTTTAACACTACTTAATGTAGCACCGTTTATTTTTGAACAAACTTCAATTTGTATTACATTAAGTAATATATGTAATGCTCATCCTGACTTTTCAGCATAAGTATAAATACTCAGGTTTAGCCAGGGATTTGTGATTAGCCCTTCAGGCGGCGCCGTAAGCCCCATTGCAAAATCCTCAAAATTTGTAATCTTTTAGAACTACACAATGTAGTGCATAATGTGTGTCATAAAGTCATACCAATTCTTCAAAGCTAGACTACATATGCAGATGGGGCGATGGGGCGATGGGGCGATGGGGTGATGAGGAGATGAAGTTGATGTGCAGCCGTAATTTCCCAAATTGGTAAGCTAGTCTTTATTTAAATTCTATTGTTCTGACAGCAGGGGAGCAGTGGAGAGGGTTTGACAGTTTTTTTCTGACTCAATAATACCAAATCCTGTTCCCACATCCCCCTTATCCGCATAGCCATAGATTCCTGGCATACCTGAAGGGGTGACATGAGCCCTGAAAAGCTTACTATATAAGGCTTTGATGCCAGTTGTCTTAGGAAAGATAAACTGGCAAATTGACCCTACGAATGATGTAATGGCAAGCTCAAACCCTTATAACGAAGTCCAAGGTCAGGCCAAAACAGCATGTATCTTTTTGTTAAAGATCGGCTGAACGCAATACCCAGTAACGATTTTAGCTTGCATGTCACCCCCTCAGCTGGCATACAAAGATTTGGTCGATTTTTGTCAAAGGGTTTTGACAAACGGATTTGGTATAATATCCAATGTAAATGCGCAACAGTTTATCAAGTGATTGATGAAGGCAAAAGCTAAAAGCAATCCCAGCATTACCGACCTGATCAAGCAGGGCTGTTTCATTGTCGGACTAAAATGGATTTCTGGGGAGATAAGGAGATAGGGAGATAGGGAGATAGGGAGATAGGGAGATAGGGAGATAGGGAGATAGGGAGATAGGGAGATTTTTGCTAATAAAAAGGTATTGTTAACCTGAAAACAACCTTCTCTCCATTACCTCAGCTAGCTTTCACCCGATTGAATTGACAATTTCTTGATGAGCAATGTTATAGCCCTGCCCTGATCAAGGGAGGCAAGCAAAAGGCAATTTTTTCAAAAAACTCTATTGTTTATACCGCAATTATACGAAATTTTTACTAGATTTTACTGACTTAAATAATACTCTAAAAAATCGTAACTTTTTCGTAAAATATTTTAACTAATTAACACTATACTTGAATCCTATAAATTATTTAAGTAAAATTTTACTGATTATTAATAGTTTCATTACCTTGAATTAAACTATTAAAATAGCAAGATGTTTTTATTTGTTTCATAGTAAAGATCTACCTAGATTGATCAGATGTTTAAAGATGAATGAATAAAGAAACTAATATAGCGTTTTAAAATGAGATGTGAAACTAGGATTGATGGGAAAAGGCAACAGGCAACAAGCAACAAACAACAGTAGAAAAAAAATGCTTGTTTTTTTTGTTTTATGAGAAATCAGGATTGGATTTCATGATCTATTTGGTTTAGCTATATATAGTCTAATTCAACGAAAATAAGTGAGTAGGATTTGACTGGGGAATGAGAGATTGAGAGGGAGCATCCCATTTTGGCAAATATATCTCTTTATGTGGGCGGTAGAATCACGATCATACAGCTTAATGCGGTATGTTTCTTCCAAAGTGGGATGCTCCCGATTGAGAAATATATTTCTCACCTCATCACCCCCATCACTTCATCATTTGTAGTTTGAATAAATGAAATAGATATTAGAGATAGGAGTTTTGAATGATTACTTCAGCAAAAGTCAGTGTTGTCGTTCCTGCTTATAACGTTCGCTCTTACATTTGGTAAGCGCTAGTCTCTCTTGAGCGTCAGTCTTATCGAGAATTTGAAGTCCTGATTGTTGACAACGGCTCTACTGATGATACCGCTGAACTGGTTAAACCGTTTTGTCGGCGAGATTCACGCTTTCAGTTATTGCAGAAGTCCAATGGAGGACTCTCATCGGCTCGTAACTATGGCATCCGTCATGCTCGTGCTAGCTACATCGCTCTACTTGATGCAGATGATGTCTACAAGCCGGACAAACTAGCTAAGCATGTGGCTGTACTGGATCGGGAACCAGAAGTAGGGGTTGTCTACAGTGCTTCACAAGCAATCCGTGATGATGGAAGTCCCACGATCATGCGTCTGAGTGGTAAGCCAGTTATGTCTGACCCACTCAAGCGCCCTACTGTACAAGAATTTCATTGGTCATGGTTCTAATGGTGTATTCCGAAGCTGTCTAGTGGATGAAGTCGGGGAATTTGACGAAGGGTTACGCAGTTCAGAAGATATAGATTTCTGGTTAAGAATTGCCGCTACGGGAAGCTGGCGTTTTCATCGGGAGCCACAAATCCTGTGTTGCTAACGAGTTCGTCCTTTTGGACTTTCTTTTAAGATAGCACAAATGCAGCATTCTCATGAACAGGTAATTAAATCAGCTTATGAACGGTCTCCAGAATTGGTAGAGAAAGTATTGCCGACGGCTTACGCTTATATGTATCGCTACCTAGCTCGATTATCTTTAACTGCTGGTGATGCAGCTAAAGCTGTTCACTTTATCAACCAAGCGTTAGCTGCCAATAGTTCAATCTTCTATCGCGATCCGCGATCGCTTCTGACGCTCGTAGCTGTACCTCTGGCACCACTAGCCAAGCTGGTGATTAAGGGATCACTTGGCTCCGCAGAATACACAGCAAACAACTAAAAATTTTGTATTAGTCATGAGTCATTGGTCATTGGCCTTTGACCTGCAAGCCTTGTACATGCAAGTCTTTTGTCCCTTCCAAACCTTGCTAACCTAATGAAACTCAGCTCGTTACTCACAAGTGGGTTCTGGACAACATACGGAGCCCTCGGGACACGTCTGCTGGTATTGCTAAGTAACCTGATACTAGCTAGGTTGCTGTTGCCATCTGAATTTGGGGTGATCAGCGTTGCCTATATTTTTTGGTCTTTCCTAAATTTGTTCACCCAAGGCACCATCAACTCTTTGATTGTCTACAAGGGCATTGAAGACCAGCGTTATTTAAATACAACATACACAATTGCTATTGCCAGGGGATTGATGTTGGCAGTGGCAATGGTGGCGATATCCCCCCTAGCGGCTAACTTTTTCGGTGTACCAGAGCTGGTCTGGATTCTGGTCGTGTTCGCCTTTAATCTGCTGGTGGCTTCTATCCAGTCTGTTTATCAGGGAGTACTCACTAGACAGATGAGGTATTGGGAAATAGCCAATGCTACCATAATCGCCTCGTTCGTGCGAGTAGTCTCTACCACTGGTTGCGCCTTTATCGGTTTGAGCTATTGGTCATTTGTGGTGGGAGATGCTGCTTTTTGGTTTATAGAGTATTGGATTAGTCGTCGTCATGTAGACACAAATTCCGCTTACAGATTGATCCACAGGCTAGCTCAGAAGTCTTGTCGTTCTGTTTTGGTGCCACTGGCTCCAGTTTGGGATTTTATGTAAATGCCAATGGTGACAACTTTGTAATTGGTAAACTGCTGGGTAATACTAATTTGGGATACTACAACTTTGCTTACCAATTGACCCAGACCATTAACACTGTAATGGGTGAGGTGATTAATCAGGTAGGAATGTCTTCATTCGCCCAGTTAGAGAATGACGAAGAGCAGCAAAGTGTTCTAGTCACAATGGTTGAACAAATGGCTTTTCTGGGGGCTCCTCTATACGCCTTATTTTTTTTAGTGGTAGACGATCAGGTCATCTCTATGATATTTGGCCAGAAGTGGGTGCCAGCCTGCCAGGTAATTCCCTGGTTACTGGTGTTTGCTTACTTTAGGCTGATCAATAATTCACTGATTAATATGCTTGCAGCAAAAGGCAGAACTGGGATTAACGCCAAGGTTAACCTTATGATTGCTCCCGTAGCGTTCTTGAGCTTTATCATTGGTGCTGAGCAAGCAGGAATACTTGGGGTGGGAATTGCAGTTACTTTCGTGCTAGGAATTGTTTGGACAGTTTACTGGTGGTGGGTAGCTTGCGGAGCACTAGGTTGGCCATTGATTAAGTTTTTACTACCGTGCTTTAAAGCTGCTCTGATTGTACTCCTAGCAATTGTGAGTTGTCTAGGGTTACCAACAATCCTGAAGCCCTTCCTATTTATGAGTCTCTATATCGTCTGTATGCGCCTGATCGCTGCCAAACAATTTTTTAGTTACCAGTCTCTACTAGGAAAATTGGCTAATCAGCTGACAAAGTTAGGTAAAAGTCAGTCATAGCGTTTGTCTGTGGGTTGTAAACACACTTCTTGGGGCAAAAGGCATGCATGCAAGAGGCATGCATGCCATAGGGGAAAGAGATCCGGAGTTTTATTGTCCAATAAAAAAATACCCTACAGGTTTACATCTCAAATACAAACCCGCTTATCAGCTAATAATTCAGTAAATTTACTGAAGGTTAGGTTAACCGAATTCACTGTTTAATCGGTAATTTCTCTAATCTAAATTAAGGCATTAAATAGGCACAATGTTATTGTGGCTGCTCATATATAGCAGTTATCACTTGAGTTATGGAAAAAGTCATGGATTGTAGGGAGTAGGGAGTAGGGAGTAGGGAGTAGGAATCCCCTCTTCCTTAATCAGGGGGGAAGAAAATTGACTGTACCTCATAAGTATGATAAACCCTATCAAACAATACTGTTATGGAAACGGTAAAACCTTGCGGTGCGACCCGTGGCGAATTAAATTCTTAATGGGTCAAGGGCACCGGAGGGTATATCAATACAAATAAAAAAGGACAAATAACAGCCAAAACAACACTATAAACGAACGAAGCTAGCAGATTTGAATAACTCTCATATAATGAACGTGCTCTAAAACATCAAAGTATGGACTGTTAACTATGACCTCTAGCATACCATATTTCCAGACCAGAAACTTTCAACTGGGTGCCATGTCATTTCCAGAAAAAGTTATTTACTGGGTGATTGTGCTAATACCGCTCTGGTGGTTGTTGGGAATACAAACACTCTTCTACCCAGCGGTAGTTGTTGGTTTGTTAGCAGTAAACTTTGACATCGACAAACTCACTAGGGGATCGATACCCGTTTGTATCTGGGCTTGGTTAGGTATGGCTCTAGTCATGGTCTGGACTGCTACGTTTGGTCTCAATGACGTAGGGTTTGCCTTGCAAAAAATTGCTGCTACGTTCGTAACTTTTTTCAAAAGCTACTGTTTAATTGTTGCCGCACTGCTCCTACCGTTTTGGCATGTCATCAGGGTTAAGGTGGTCACCCGTGCTGTAGCTTGGATGGCAACAGGATATTTAGTGACTATCGCCATTGAGATGGTCATGCTGGCAGCGGGACTAGGCAAAGAACCTTTTCTACCGCCCTTAGCGCGTCTGATTCCCGGCGGTGCTCTGAGTTTGCTAGTTACATTTGCTGAGTTCCAACCTTTTTTTGGTATCCCGTTACCCAAGACAGTTCTTTACACCCCGGATCCCCCGATTGTAGGGGTGTCTTCCATTCTAAGTTTTTTTATCTGCTTAGGTGAAGAAAACCGCCGCTTACGTCAAATATCTGTAGCGGGTTGTTTAACGGCTTTGCTAATTAGTTTTAGTCGTTTATCCTGGATTTCCTTTGTGATCGCATTGGTAATTACAGCTTGTTTCCGCAGCAGTGTGGCTCGTCAAGGTTCTTTATGGATTGCTTCATTAAGCTCATTACTTTGTGCTCTTTTGGGAGGTCTGACCTTCGGTGATTTACTGAAAAAGCCCCTAGAAATTTTCAATAGTGCTCCTGCCGAATCCTCTAAAGACCGGGAACTTGTGGTTACTAAAACCCTTGAGGCTTGGCAACAACGCCCCTGGATGGGATGGGGAATTATACAAGGCTCCGTCAAATGGTATATCTATGACATTGCTTTGGGTTCGTTTTCAACCTACGCCTCAGTTCTTTATTTGAACGGCATCATTGGCTTGATCGTTTTCTTAGCTGCCCTAGGTTCAACCCTTTGGAATACTTGGACTCCAGCGATTCGTGGTAACCATCATTGCCAGTGGGCATTTGCCAGTCTGGTGGCTTTGTACATGCTTCTCAACGGAACACCCTTGACCTGGATGGCAGTGTATTTGTGGTATTTTTTCGTCTGGTTAGGGGCAATTCTTGCGGAAGTACAGCGAAATGAGCAGTTTGTCTATCGATGGGAGCACTTATCTGGCAGAACTTTAAAATTGAAAATTGAAAATTGAAAATTGAAAATTGAAAAAAATTAGACTTTTACTTATTTAAATAAATCAATTTATTATTGATTATTTATACAACCGTTTAGTTAGAATAACTTTTATATAAAGTTACATTTTATTCAAGATTAAAAATGGTAATAATCAGGAATATATCTTATGAAAAAAGTAGCTGGTATCCTGAATAGACATTGGACATTTTTATTAGTTTTTAATTCCTTGGTGCTGGGAGCTAGCTTTGGAGCCTTTTCTTTATTAAAGCCTTTTTGGATTGCTAAAGCACAGCTAATTCTACCAGAAACAGGCAAGTTACAAGCTAGTTTAGAAACTCTTGGTTCATTAACTAAGGGGGATTCTAAATTGGCGACTAAGAGTCATCCTCTGAATATGCAGGCATCTATTCTAACCAGTGATGCTTTGATGAGCCGCTTGTTGGAGTCTGACCTAGAGAAAACGGATTTTCAAAGGCTGGTTCAATACAAGAAGTTGTTCGCGATATCTCCTGACCAGGAATCCACTACCATCTGGTTGAATGCCCGTGGGGATAGTCCAGAATTAGCAAGAGATCGAGTCAAGGCACTGATCAGTGCGTATCAGGAGCGTCTGAATGAACTGCGTCAAGCGGATGGTACCACTAGGGTTGAGTTTAATAAGAAAGCGCTGGAGCGAGCTAAGCAAAAATTGGATCAGTCTCAGGAGGCATTAGCAAAGTTTCAGGAATCCTCTGGTTTAGTCAATAGCAAAGCCCAAACTGAAGGACTGGTGAGGGCAATTACTGATCTGAGTATTAGCCAAGCTCAGGCTCAAGCTCAAGCTCAAGCCAGTCAACATCAGCTTCAAATCCTATCGACTCGTTTGGGTCTTACTCCTAAGCAAGCAATCCGCTCTCTAGGTCTGGCAGAAAACCGGGATTACCAGTTTGTGCGGCAGCAGTTGACTGAACTGGAAGCGACTTTGGTCAAAGCTCAAACTACTTATACCTATGCTCATCCCGAGATCCAAAATCTGCTGCTACAACGTGAGCAGTTGCAGCAGCAGATTCAGCAGTACATCTTTCTAGCAGCTGGTGATACGTTAGTAGACCCGACGCTTACTGATAGTGCTCAAGGAAGAGCAATGTTAATCCAGCAACTGATTCTGGCGGAAAGTGCTGCTAGTGGTCAACAACAACAGGCTGAGCAATTACAGCAGCAGATTGACCAGATGAAAAGTACTTTAACGGTGATTCCTGTCCATCAGTCTAGGCTGCTGGAACTAAAGCGACAGTACGATGTGGCTGCTGGAGTCTATAACGGTTTAGTTGCTCAAATGGAGCAAGTCAATCTTGATGCCTTTAGTGCTTATCCCAATGTACAGGTGCTTGACCCTCCCACTGTTGACGAAAAGCCTGCTGGTCCGAAGAAGTTGTTGATCATAGCTAATGGTTTTCTGGCATCGGCAGTGGGTAGTATAGCGCTGGTATTGCTGCTAGAACGGCGCAACCCACTGCTGAGCCCGAAAGATCTACAGGCAATCAAGTTCCCGATGGTGGTCAATATCCCTCATCTGAGGCACGCTGGTATGGGATTAGAGCTGGGTACAAAAACGGATGTAGAGTTTCAGCGACTAGCATCGGTGATTAGCTTACGTTCTGGGGAGGACCGTCGCATCTTGATTACTAGCGCGATGGTCTCAGAAGGTAAAACTACTGTCACTCTGGGATTGGCGACAGCTCTGGTAGATTTAGGGTTTCGGGTGTTGGTGGTGGATGGAGATTTCCGACAGGCAACCCTTTCTCAGCGCTTGGGTCATCACCATGACCCCCTCAAACCCGGACAGCCGGTGAAGATTCAACCGAGTCTTGACTTACTGCCTACCTCTCACAAAAAAGGCAAAATTGTGGAGCTGGTGACTCAGGGGAAATTTGAGCAGAGTCTAACTACTGCAGAGGCATCGGGTGACTATGACTATGTTTTGATTGACAGTGCTCCGGTCAGTATGACCAGTGAAACTGCCCTGATGGCTGCTGTCATCCGTAATTTGTTGTTTGTTGTTCGACCTGAGATTAGTAAGCGTGACTTTGTCAGTGACAGCTTGGAACAACTGGCTCAGCACAATGCTCAACTGTTGGGTTTAGTGGTGAATGGGGTAGAAACTAAGTCCAAACCCTACTTGTACAGATCCAGTGATAGTTTAGCTGTCCGGCAAAATTCATCCCACACCTAATGCGTAGCATTAGGTGTGGGATGAATTTTGCACAGGGTATTATAAAATTGCTATAATATATCTACTGATAAACAAAGCCGTTCGCGAAGCGTGGCCAAAGGCCTTAAATGCTGGTTTGTCAGCCACCTACGTTCCTAAAAAATAGAACTTATTGTATTGTAAGGCGTGCGGAGGGGCATCCCGTGTCGTCAATAAAGCTTGCCGAGTATCCGAACCGTTGGGTGGAGTTGGCAAGAAGCCCACACTGTAATCTCTGATGAGCGTGTGGGAGTATGTCACTGAAGTCATAAGCGATGAAACGTAGAACATTACTTCAGA
>NZ_JAAHIG010000025.1:0-30451 GCF_010692305.1 Moorena sp. SIO4G3
AAACCCCCAAGACCGCGCTGCATCGCTGCCGCTCTGTTTTCTTGGTCTTTTTTTTAAGAGTGTTTTGCTGACAAACCAGCATTTAAGGCCTTTGGCCACGCTACGCGAACGGCTTTGTTTACCAGTAAATATATTATAGCAATTCCATGCATACCCTGTGCAAAATTCATCCCACACCTAATGCGCAGCATTAGGTGTGGGATGAATTTTGCCGGACAGCTAAACCGCGCTAACCAGCCTAGGCAATTTTTCAGCTAACACTCTTGGACTATCAACTGTTTCTGGATGTGGTTTGATATCCGCAGGTTTGGCTGATTCGGCGGAAACAGCATAGCCATAAGCATTACCACTTTGGCTAACCAATAAGCGGTCACAAGGGATGGTATCTGAGAGAATAGAACTTGCCATCATCCCTGTATGTATTTCTAGAAGAGCCTGTGGCGGTGCTTCAAAAACTAAGCGCTGCCCTGGGAAAACAACTCTTTCAAAGTACCAGTTAGGTATATTAGTTATTCTAGCAATCTGGATCTGGCTAGTGGCATTCACATAGCAGCACAGAAGTGAATCCTGGCTATCTGAAGGAACAGGATCAAAAATTTGTGTCATAACGGCTGTATTTATTCTCTAAAGATTAATTTATTACAAACACCAAGGTAGCATTTATGATCCCGGCGAGTTGTAAACACGGCTACTAATCATTGAAGTCCAACTCAGCCGCTCACCGACAAAACTGCGCCAGTATGCTAATTATTGCTATTATTTAGGATTATTTGCTTTTTTTTGCGATATTCAGCATAACTCAGCTCTAAAGCTCACTCTATAAAGCCTATTATAGTACTTTACGCTATTAGATGACTTTATGCTGATTTTTGATCCCTATACACAAAAATACCATAAGGTTGAGGTAAATCCCTAATTTTGGTAAAGTAAAGATATGTAAACACCAATTTCATAATTGTTGCCCACCCTTGGTAGGTTCTGCCCGCCGTAGTCTCAAAGTAGAGAAAACGGCGGTAGATAAATCTGTCTATAACTCTGAGTATAGATCTGGCGTGAAATATTGAGCTTAATTGGCCTTTTGGCCTTTCGGCCACGCTAAGCGAACGGCCAAGCTAAGCGAACGGAATTGGTCAAGAATAACCCAAACTAAGCTTCCTGATAAAAATAACTTATAATAACAAAAAATAATTACTATAAACAGTTACCAATGGCACAGAAAATACTATACGTTCGCCTTCCTTGTAATCCAATCTTTCCGATCGGGGTGGTTTATTTAGCTGACCATGTTCATAAACAGTTCCCGGATGTAGAACAGCGCATTTTTGACTTGGGAACTGTACCTCCCCTAGACTTTGGCAGCGCCTTGGATACTGAGATAGACCAGTTTAAACCAACCATGTTGGTATTTTCCTGGCGCGACATTCAAATCTATGCTCCAGTGGGTGGTAGGGGTGGTAACCCGCTCCAAAATGCCTTTGAGTTTTACTATGCTGGCAATCCCTTGGTGAAATTACGGGGAGCGCTGGGGGGTCTGCGTTTAGCAGCGTCTTACTATGGGGAACTGTGGGGTAACTTGGGGTTAATCAAACAAGGACTCAAACGGGCTAAACGATATAACCCAGACGCTCGCCTGATTGTGGGGGGTGGAGCAGTTAGTGTATTCTATGAGCAGTTGGAAAATAAACTGCCAACTGGAACCATCGTTTCCATTGGAGAAGGGGAAACCTTACTCACGAAACTTCTCTGGGGTCAGGACTTCGATGATCAGCGGTGTTATGTGGTAGGGGAAACCAAGCCACGCGATCGCATGATCCATGAGTCTCCCACTCCCATTGCAAAAATTGCTTGCAACTACGACTATATTCAAAGCATCTGGCCCAGCTTTGATTATTACTTCCAAGAAAACGACTTTTACATTGGAGTTCAAACCAAGCGTGGGTGTCCCCATAACTGCTGCTACTGTATATATACGGTTGTAGAAGGCAAACAGGTACGGATTAACCCGGCAGATGAAGTGGTGGCAGAAATGCGCCAACTTTATGACCGAGGTATCCGGAAGTTCTGGTTCACTGATGCTCAGTTCATTCCTGCCAAAAAATTCATTGATGATGCCGTTGAACTGTTGCAGAAAATCCTTGATGCTGGCATGAGCGACATTAACTGGGCAGCATACATTCGGGCAGACAATCTCACCCCAGAATTATGCGACCTGATGGTAAAAACCGGGATGAATTACTTTGAAATCGGAATTACCAGTGGTTCTCAGGAACTGGTGCGGAAAATGCGCATGGGCTATAACCTACGCACCGTACTGCAAAACTGTCGTGATTTAAAAGCAGCTGGCTTCAATGACCTAGTTTCCGTCAACTATTCTTTCAATGTGATCGATGAAACCTTTGATACCATTCGTCAGACTATTGCCTATCACCGGGAACTAGAGCAAATATTTGGTAGGGATAAAGTCGAACCAGCCATTTTCTTCATTGGTCTACAACCCCATACCCATTTAGAACAGTACGCCTTTGACAAAACTATCCTCAACCGGGACTATGATCCTATGAGTTTGATGCCCTGGACAGCCAAGAAACTCCTATGGAATCCCGAACCCCTAGGGTCTTTCTTTGGTGAAGTTTGTCTAGAAGCTTGGCGGCAAAATTCTAATGATTTTGGCCGTGAAGTAATGAAAATCCTTGAAAAAAGACTAGGATTGGCTCCATTAGAAGCAGCCCTCACTGCCCCAATAGTAGCAAATAAACACCAAGAAAAACAACCGGTCAGTTTAAGTAAATAGAAAGCTGAAATGGCAAAATTTAATTAACAAATTTAAATAACAAAATTTAAATAACAAAATTTAATTAACATTTTTTTAGTAACCATGCGCTCAGGTTCGATATTACAAAAACTAGAACAAGCCCATCGCGGCACCAAAAAACCGTTAAGCTTTGGAGTTTATTACAAAAATACCTTAGTATCGCTGTGCCATGCCCTAGAAGACTTTATCCTAGAGTCGGACAGTGCTCCACTAATGATTACGGCATTCCAGCGGGGCCAATGGTATCTAGAGGAAGCTGAACGCTATGGTGATATAGCGGTAAAATCATCTCAGGTGGTAATCCTAGCCGCACCGGATGCTGGCTTTGCTGAACATCCCACCAGTCAGCGGTCGAATGTTGCCCTAGTTAGTTTAGAGTCCTCCGATCCTGTAGCTCAAGAGTGGCACTTGATTATTATTTCCCAGACATACACAGCAATGGTGTTATGTCAAGAATTATCTGAGTCGGATTATGGAACTCAAGGACTGCCAGAGCAGGACCGAGAGCGCAAATTCTACGGATTCTGGACATTTGAGCCAGACTTGGTAAGGGAGACCGTGGAGTTTGCGATCGCTCACATAGGTAACTATAACCCAGACTTGCAAGCCAGCTTAACTACACAACTTCAACAGATGATCGACAGCACCAAGCCACGAGACTATATTGGGGCAGTGGTGAATCGGGTCGTGAACTATCTTCAGAAAGGTCAACAAGAGTTACCGTCCCATACCTCCCCGAGCCATGTTCAGGTGTTAGACGATAACCTGGTTTCTAATGAAATGCAAGCTTTCTTGCGTATGGCGCAGCTAATTGACCAAGCGGATGCTGTCAATCCCAACGCTGGCGCTGAGGTAAAAACCTTGTGTGAGACTATCGGGCAGTTGCTGGATTTACCAGCATGGCAACTGAAACGTTTAAGTCTGGCAGCACTGTTGCACCGTCTATCCCCCTTGCAGGGGGTCAAGATAGAACTACCCCCTAAGTCAGCTGCTCAGAAAGACGTGATCGAGAAGCAGGAATCTCTTCCGAGGGGATCGGTGTTACGGATTATGCCTCGATTGCAGGCTGTCGCTAACATTATTACCCATCAAACCGAATCCTGGGATGGTTCAGGACAACCGGATGGCTTAGCTTACGATAACATTCCCTTGGAATCAAGGATTTTGAGGCTGATCGCTTATTTTCAGCAGCAACTCAATACCCATGAATCTGAGGAGGATGCTCTGTCTATTGCCCTAAGAAGCTGTCAGGAATTGTCAGGGGAAGCGTTTGACCCTAAACTGGTGGAAACCTTGGGACTAATAGTGATGGGAATGCAGCAGGGTATGAGTTTGCAAGCTAATCAGCCTAAAATTGCTTCAGGGATGTGGTTGCTTGATTCCTTATCTGAGGAAAGAGTAACGGTTGAAGGATGAAGGTTATCAAGGTTGTTCGCGCACGCGTGGCCAAAGGCCAAGGTTATCAAGGTTGTTCGCGCACGCGTGGCCAAAGGCCAAGGTTATCAAGGTTGTTCGCGCACGCGTGGCCAAAGGCCAAGGTTATCAAGGTTGCGTGGCCTTTTGGCCAAGGTTGAACAGTTTAAGCTTAGAGGGTTGAACGCGATTGCGTAACCTTTTGGCAAAGGTTGAACAGTTAAAGGTTGTTCTTGCCCAGGGATCCGGTGTAGGGTAGGTTGAAGGATGAACAGTTCAAGGTTATCTGGTTGATGGAGATTGAAGCAATTCGGGCGGGGAAAGTAAAGCAACTGCCAGGAGCAGATTTGGAAGATGAGGATCTTTCCGGTAGCCAATTGGAAAAAATTAATCTTGCTGGTGCAACACTTGTGGGAGTAAATTTCTCTGGCTGTAATTTAAATGGTGCTCGTCTCGATGGTGCTAACTTAATTGGTGCCAAACTGGAATCTGCTGACTTACGGGCGAATTTGCTTGGTGCTAACTTGATGCAGGCGGATTTGAGTAGTGCGGATTTGCGGGGTGGTAATCTCCGAGGCGCTAATTTGATGGGGGCTAAGTTGAGTCAAGCTTGCTTTACCGGTGCTTTTTTAAGTGGTGCCAATTTGATGGGGGTGAATTTGCAAGGAGTGGATTTGCGAGGGGCAGATTTGCGAGGAGCTAATCTTAATAGTGCGAATTTGAAGGGAGCCGATTTGTCTCAGGCGGATTTACAAGGGGCAACCTTAAGTGAAGCAAATCTGGAAGAGGCTGATCTCCGTGGAGCTAATCTATCTGGTAGTAATCTCAGTGGGGCGAATTTGCTTTGTGCTGAGATGGATGGAGCTTCTTTGAGTGGTGTTAATTTGGATCGAGCTTGTTTAGTGGGGACTTGTGTACCTGAGGGATGATTGGCAATAGTGGGTAACGGATATACGGATATAAAGGATGGCAGCTGGGGAGGTATGTGATGGAATTGCTTAGCAAGAAGTAAGAGTTATTTGGATTGAAAAAATTGACTTTTTAATTCCCGTAACATTCGGCTTGTTCCTTGATTAATTGCCTGTTCTACGAGTTGAGGAATCTGTGTAGTTAAGGATAAATTGGGAAAGGTTGGACTGAGCGACGTTTCTTGATAATTTCCATCTTTGATGATGTAAATTTTAAGTTGTTGTTTGCTATAAATCCATACTTCAGGAACACCAATAGCTGCATAAACCTCAAGAGTTGTTTTTGAAGTAACATCAGATTCTATAGCTAAGTCTGGGGGTGGATAAATGTCTAAGTCAATGTGAGTACAGCCTCGCATTTGAGGAGCATTCTGAATATAAAGACAGGTATCCGGTTCAACACCAGCAATTTCAGGACGTTTAAAGGTAGTTGAACCAAAGTCTTCCCAGTCGCGCCCCTGTAGGTTTAATATGGCTTTAACAATATCGGCAATAATCCGGTGGGGTCTTTCGTGAATGGCAAGGGGGGACATGATTTCTAAATTTCCTTGATAGTAGGTCAGCCGCACTCGTCGCTTTTCCCCAAGTTCGTCAAGAATTGTTTCAAAGTCTTGCCATTTAAGGTTATCTATAGTAATAGCACTACCGGGTGTGAGTTGGATAGCTTTGATGGGTATAGTAACGGTCATGGTTTTTCCTCAAGTTTACCGACTTGATGGGTAAGTCCTAATTGGATTAATTTGAGGGACGGAATGCGATCGCAAAATGCCTACACAAAATGCGATCGCATTTACAAATCCTAACTAGTCCCTGGGTTTAAGCAACACCGTTCCACAATCAACAAAAAATCTATTCCACAGTCACCGACTTTGCCAAATTCCTGGGCTGATCCACATCCAACCCTCGCCTTGCAGCAATGTGATACGCTAACAACTGCAATGGAATCACCGCTAGAATTGGTGAAAGCAACTCCTCCACCTCTGGTACAGGTAACAAATCATCAAAGATATCGATCGCCTCTTTGCCATTGCTCGGTGTCACCCCAATCAACCGAGCATCCCGAGCTTTAGCTTCCTGAGCATTAGAAATTACCTTCTCATAGACAGTACCAGGCATTGCGATCGCAACCACAGGCACCTTAGCATCCAGCAGAGCAATCGGACCATGCTTCATTTCCCCAGCTGGGTAGCCTTCAGCATGAATATAACTAATTTCTTTAAGTTTCAGCGCCCCTTCTAAAGCAATCGGAAAATTAATCCCCCGTCCTACAAAGATAAAGTCTTGGGTTTCCGCAAACTCATGGGCTAATTCTTGAATATACTTTTCTTGACTTTCCAGGACCTGCTCAATCTGAGTCGGCAATTGCCGCAAGTCTGCCATAATTGCTTGAATTTTTTCAGGGGCGAGAGTATGACGTCGATAGGCTAAATCTAGCGCTAGACAATAAAAGGCCACTAACTGGGTCACAAAGGTTTTAGTAGCCGCCACCCCAATTTCAATCCCTGCCTGGGTATCAATCACATCAGGCACCAACTGAGCCAAAGAACTTTCCGGTCGATTCGTAATTCCCAGGAGTCGGGGCTGATACAGAGGGTCTAATCCACTACGACGGTGTTTTTCCATCTCCAGTGCTGCTAAGGTATCAGCAGTTTCCCCAGACTGAGTTACCCCAATAGTTAGGGTATTCTTAGTTAACGGACCTGGTGCATAACGAAACTCAGATGCATACTGCACCATGGTAGGAATTCCTGCCAACTGCTCCAACAAATATTTACCCACCAAACTAGCGTGCCAACTGGTCCCACACGCCAGAATCTGAATCTGTTCTACATCCTCGTACAGTGACTCCGGTATGCCTAACTGAACTGGGGAATTAGCCAGGTCTGCCTCTGTCTGTGTAGGATTAGCATGCCAATTACTATTGAGATACCGCTCGAAACAGTTGCGCACTACCCCTGGTTGCTCATAAATTTCCTTAAGCATAAAGTGTCGGAATCCCTGCTTTTCCACTTGAAAGGGGTTCCAACTGAGGGTACGGGGGAACTTATTCAAGCGACGACCCTCAAAGTCGTAAACTTCTGCCCCTAGGGGAGTTAACCGTGCGATTTCCCCATTGTCTAAGTTCAAGACGGCCCTGGTATGGGGTAACAATGCTGGGGTATCTGAGCCAAAGAAAAATTCCCCTTGACCAAACCCAATAATCAGAGGAGCCTGTTGCCGCACTCCAATCAATTCATCAGGATAGTCAGCACAAAGGATAGCTAGGGCAAAAGCTCCCTCTAATCGATTCACGGTTTGCCGCACTGCTTCTAAGAAAGGAGAGAAGAAGGAAGAGGAAGAATCAGAATTTTGCTGTAAACACTCAGCAATTAGATGGGGAATAACTTCTGTATCGGTATCGGAGCGGAATTCATGTCCCTGCTGGATCAATTCCTCCCGCAATTCCCGGTAGTTTTCAACAATGCCATTTTGTACCACTGCCACCCGCATTGCCATGTCCATGTGGGGGTGAGCATTATACTCTTCCGGTTTACCATGGGTTGCCCAGCGGGTGTGTCCAATGCCAATCCGCGCCTGGTTTTCGATTTGTACCAGTTTTTCCCGCAAATTGTGCAATTTTCCCTTAGCACGTACACAATGAACCTCACCTTCCGAGACTGTAGCAATCCCAGCAGAATCATAGCCTCGATATTCGAGTTTCTCTAATCCTGCCATTAAAATTTCTGTAGCGATTTGCGGACCGATATAGCCGACAATTCCACACATAGTGTTGAGTTTAGTAAGTAAGCATAATACTCAAACTATAGCCATGCTAAGAGTGGAGTGTCCTGTGTTGACGGTTGACCGTCAACGGTTGACCATCAACAGTCAACCGTCAACATCGGATAGATTGCTAGGTTAATGCTTAGTAAGCCAAGCCCATGCTACGAGTTGTTTCAGCTCCCAGGTAAACCCGGACGCTCAAGAAGTCAGTAGGACAAGCAGTTTCGCACCGCTTGCAACCAATACAGTCTTCTGTACGAGGAGAAGAGGCAATCTGACCAGCTTTACAGCCATCCCAGGGAACCATCTCCAATACATCTAGAGGGCAAGCCCGAACACATTGGGTGCAACCAATACAGGTATCGTAAATTTTAACGCTATGAGACATTGATTTAAGAACTCCTACATTTTTTTATCGGACATTGCGGAAAAACCGCTTACCTGTCTCCTTGGGAAAATTGGGGATAATCCCGATGATTCCACCAGGATTATCTTTGCCTAGGTTCGTATTGTCGGCGTTTCAGGCAAACGACAGGGAATTTTAAGGATCAAGGGCTAGTTTACCGCAGGGTTTTGATAGTCTTACGCCAGAGGTTACAGAACTTTAAATTCTTTAATATATTAGTATGTGAAACTGTTGTGTCATCGAACCTAATCTATGGGTCAACCTCAGGAAGAACGATAACGGGGAAACCTTGGTAATTCAATAGACGCTAAGGATTTGCGCCCTTTGGAGGGACGTAGGGGATAGAGTACTGGTGATGGGGACTGACCGTGAGACGGAAATACCTCATTGGTTTGATTTGACTGTGACTCAGCCTCTATGATATCTTCTGGAAATTCCTGACTCGATGGATTGGCTTCAGGCTCCAAGGTTTGAGTATCCTCTGACCTACTGGTTTCCTCAGGGTCACTAGTCAATTCAACGGTTTGGTCAGATTCATCTAAGTTAGTGGTTAAGAGTGTGGTTTCTAGTTCTGATCTGCCATCGACTTTGGTATCAGCCCACTCTGATGGCAACTCGGACAACCCAAATTCCTCTGCCAGGGCAGACATTTGTTCAATTAACTGTTGTGCTACTTCTAATTCTTTGGCTGTCACATTTTCAGGGGAGATTCCCTGAGTTTCACCTGATGCTAAAGCATCTGCTGGGGATATCGGATCAATTTGGTTAGGTTGGCTGCTGTCAACCGATGATGGTTCTGTGCTAGATTGAGACTGGGCAGGAGAATTACCAGTACTGTTAAAAATAAATTCTTCTGCAAATAACTCTGGGTCGGCAGACCAGGGTCTAATTGGCTGGGCTTTTTGTAGTAGAGATTGCTGAGCAATGATGCTGCGACTCTCTTGCTGTTGTACTACAGAACTCTCAGAGGCAGGCATTTCCAGACACTTTTCTAAGGCTACCTTAAATTGCAAGGTTTGCTGTTGTTGTCGGTATAGACGGGTTCTAAGTTCTCGACAGGTATCTTTCAATTGCACCAGCTGGTGAGATTGTTCGTTGTAGCGCTGCTGGGTTTGGGAATAGTCCTGTTCGAGTCTGGCAACTTGATCCTGAGAGCTTTGTAACTGTTCTGATAAGGTTTCAACCAAAATTTGCTGGCGTTGACCGGATTGATGGGATGATTCTAGAGTGTGGAACAAACGGGTTAATTGGTCTTGAACTGTATTCAGTTCCAGATCTTTTGTGGACAGGAGTTTGTCGTACTCTCGCAATTGCTTAGCTTGTCCGTTTAACTCCTGCTGTTTTTCCTGGAGTGCTTGCTGCAGCTGAGTCACTTGCTGCTGTAAGCGATGATTGTCCAAGCGCAGTTTTTGAGCTAAGGCAAACCATTCACCATCCTTGGTTAACTGTTCCTCAGAAACATTAGCTATCTCAGTGTTATCACTATCATCAGTACTATCAGTATCATCAGTGCCATCAGTATCCGTTTCTGTAACTGATGATGCCATGGTGGTAAGGAGTGATTCTATAGTCTGTTCTAGTATTGACTGTTCAATAAGATGATCTATATCATCAGATACTATGGTGAAATCATCAGGTACTGGTGCGAAGCTGAGCATTTTTGGGTTATGGTCGGTCTGCTGCTGATCTGGCTTCTTAGTATCCTGGTTATCCATTTCGGTAGTAGACTCAGCAAGGGGAAGGTTATTGGGGTTTTCAGATTCACTCATTGCTCTTCATCAAGGGGTTCACAATTTCACCATTGGGGCAAGGAGCCAAAAAGTCAATTCCTCAAGATGATTTTAGTCTTGAGGGGCAACTTTGGGTCAAGATGCAGACTCTTGAAAGTGCCGATGGCTTGGTATTGACTTAAGTTTGGGCGCAGATGGTTGACATTACCTTACTACTTACTAACCCAAGAATAATGCTTGACACTCCCCGGTCATTAGACGCGGGGATTCTTACTTCA
Organism: Moorena sp. SIO4G3; assembly: GCF_010692305.1. Classification (NCBI taxonomy): domain Bacteria; kingdom Bacillati; phylum Cyanobacteriota; class Cyanophyceae; order Coleofasciculales; family Coleofasciculaceae; genus Moorena; species Moorena sp. SIO4G3. The sequence continues at coordinate 10,371 of NZ_JAAHIG010000025.1, forward strand.
ACGAGTTGTCTTGCTCGACCAGGTCGGAACCAGGAAGAGTAGAGGACAATTCTCCGTAAGCGTTCGGGTAAATGACCCAAGTTCCGGTGTGCCCCACCGTACTCAAGGCTCTCTTAAGGATATTGATAGCGGCATTATAGTCTCTATCTAACTGGCATCCACACTTACAAGAATGGGTTCTAGTTGATAGAGATTTTTTCACGACCTCGCCGCACTCAGAACATTTTTGGCTGGTGTAAGCAGGATTAACTGCAATAGTCACCTTTCCAAATTTAGAGCCAAAATGTTCCATCCATTTTCGGAACTGATACCAACCTGCGTCATTAATAGACTTAGCAAGGCAATGATTTTTGACTAAATTTCTGACCCTCAAATCTTGCCTTCGGCACGCTGCGCGAACGTAAGCGACCAGGTCGTTAGACCGGATTACGCAACGTGCCAGTCTCTTGGCATGTTCTTCACGCTGCCTACTTATTCTGAGGTGCTGCCTTCCTAATTTATTAATGGCTTTTCTACGGTTGGTTGAGCCTTTTTTCTTCCGATCAACCCGGCGTTGATAGAACTTTAAGCGTTGTTCTCCTGTTCTGTAGAATCTGGGATTGGGTTCTGTTTTTCCAATGGAATCCGTATAGAAATCCTTTAGTCCAACATCCAAACCGATAGCTGTTCCAGTCGGTTCCACTTCTTCTATTACATCAACAGAGACACAGAACTGAACGTAATAACCATCTGCTCGACGGACTATTCTAACCCTTTTTATTTGTTTTTTTTCAAAACGCCACAAGTCCCAGGTACCTTTGAGCTTAAGTTTGCCAATACATTTTTTGTCGCTAAAAATGATTGACTTTTTGTTAGGGGACAATTTCCATCCCGATTGCTTATACTCTACTGAGCGACAAGTTTTATGGAATTTAGGAAAACCTTTCTTTACAGGCACTTTCTTCTTGCAGTTTTCGTAGAAACGGGCGATTGATGACCATGCTCTTTCAGCACTAGACTGGCGAGCCGTAGAGTTCAATGCGTTTGCAAAAGGAAATTTTTTGGCTAGGACAGCACTGTATTTATTCAGGTCAAACTTGTTAACCCCTTTGTTTTCCATCCAATATCTGAGACAGCTATTACGAATGAATTGAACTGTCCGGATAGCCTCATCTATTGCCGCATATTGATGTTTTTTGCCTTTAGCTTTGAACTCTAAAATAATCACCAGCTTCGACCTTAACTGCTATGGTTTTATTCTACAACATTCATAATAAAATTCATGATTTTTAAAAAATATTTTTCTGACGGCGCGTCAAGCCGCTGTGAGCCTTCATCCCGGAGGCAAAACCTTAGGATAGGGTCGCCTTAATCAATGGAGGCGCGCTTTCCGCGTGAAGAATTAAATTACGGGGTCGCGCCTCAAGTTTTAACCTTTTTCTGCATAGCCTGCCAACCATAAAGGCGAGCCTATCCTTACGGTAATTTCAAGCCCCGGTCTAAAGACACGGGGTTTTCGGCTTGGGGGATTTTTATAAAACTTTTTACCTCAACTGCAATACGTCGCCGACCTTTTTCTGCTGCAAAAAGTTTCTCCGATCCCATATCTACGTAAACGGTTCGCTCTCCAACAGCTAATGCTAGGGGATCGTTAGTAATCATCCATCCGTCTTTGATCAGAGCCGTTTTCACCGTTTCGTGGTAGATATCCTTTGCCATTAAAGTAGCTCATTCTTGGGATGCTCAAGGCTATCTCTATGGTAGCTTGATTACGCTTTAGGCATTGGTCACAAGCATAAATTTTGAATCTTGAAAGAAAACGTTACACAAACCGGCAGATTTTTACTATAGCGCTTTCTCTCCTAATGAGGTAAACATGATTGTTTACCTATTGCCTATTGCCTATTGCCTATTGCCTATTGCCTATTGCCTATTGCCTATTGCCTGTTCCCTATTCCCTATTCNAGTATTAAGGAAATTGAATTATTGTAAATAATAAGCTCGTTACCATTCTAGGCCACGGGGAATGCCAATAGAGCAGATCTGCATATAAAGAGTGATTTGTCAAAAAAATTTAGATGCGTTTGCCCTGATTCCTAGTCCTCGCGATGTTTTTACATTGGGTCAACACTTGAAAACGTTTAAGTTGAGAATGGAGTCTCTCAATGCTTCAGGTCAAAAACTGACTGAGTTTTTAAATACACATCCTTTAGTTTCAAAGGTATATTATTTGGGGTTAGATTCTCATCCTCATCGAGAACTCTCTAAGAAATATTTTACTAATGGATATGGCGGTGTTGTGACCTTTGAACTCAAACTTTCAAAACGTGAGACATCAGAATTGATTGACAATCTGAAAATCCCATATATTGCTTCTAATTTTGGTTCAGCGGAAACCTATATCGAACAGCTTGCTCCCTTTACCTACTACTATTTATCCGAGGAGGATAGAAAATCATTAAATATTACAGATAGTCTGATTCGACTTTCCATCGGCTTTAATGATCCAGTCGATAGTATTATTGATGATATCGATTGTAGTCTTGCTCGATATATTGCTACGGAAGTACATTAGAATATCTCGTCAGGATTTAAGATTATAGAGAGGATTATTTTGCCGGATCCCTAGCATTTCTTTGATAAATAGAACATTAATATAGAGGGTTCGGACAATCATCAAAATCACCAGAGACAACCATAAAATATGGTTATCTTGATGAAACCAAGCTAAAACACTGAGCGGGATAAATCCAAAAAAGAAACCGAGTAGAGCAGAATTGCGAATCACGGCTGTATTGTTCAAACCAATAAAGTATCCATCGAACCTAAAAGCAATAGCATTAAAAACAAGAAGTGGAAGTAACCAAAAAACATAGATTTTGATTTCATTAATGATTTCCATCTGATTAGTTAAAATTCCAAATACAGTATGAGTAAACCCGATGGAAATACCAGAAAAAATTAGGGCAAATAAAACTCCCGTTCCTACTGTAACTCCAACTAAAGAAGGTAAGCGATCGCGTTTGCCCTGACCTACAAAATTTCCTGTTAGGCTTTCTGCGGCTAATCCAAAACCCTCAATAAAAGATATCGTAAACAAAAACACTTCGATCATTAAGGCATTTGCTGATAAAATCTGCGTTCCCATTTCCGCACTGATATTGGTAAAAATAACAAGGCTAGCTCGATTGCTTAAAATCTTAATATAGCACTACGCATTAAGGTTAGGACATTAATACAAGCTGAAAAGCTTTTGTAGTAAACTTTTGCCTTTTGCCTCTTGCCTCTTGCCTTGCGCGTAGCGCTATAAAAGTATCTCGATTAACAGCAAAAACGGTTTGAAATCCTGAACGCTGCCAAATGGAATGACTTAACTGCTGAATTTCTTGGAATCGAACATCCTGACTGACAAAGAAGATTCCCATGAATAAGGTTAAGTATTGACTCAAACAAGCAGAAAAACCGGCTCCCATACTGCCCCAATGCCATTGAATAATAGAAAAGTAATCAAAGATAATATTGCCTAAATTGCCAAAGATTGTTATCACTAGCACCTTACCACTCATCTCTTTTCCTAATAACCAACCGATCAGGACTAAGTTAAGTGCCACTGCGGGAGCACCCCAAATACGGGCATTAAAATAAGCAATACCAGAAGATTTAACTTCATCAGGAGCATCGAGTATAAGAAACCAAATTTTCTCGATAGGATATTGTAAAATAACAATTAATACACCCAGTACCAACGCTATCAATCCATTGCGTAAACCTACTAATAACATGGCTTCGCGGTCATCTTTGGCTACAGCTTGAGCCGTCGCTCCGGTTGTTCCCATCCGCAAGAAGTGTAAAAGTCGGTAAAGATAGGTAAACAAAACCGTTGCGACTGCAACTCCTGCTAAGTGACGAATTTCTGTCAGATGTCCCAGGAAAGCAACGCTGACCAAGCCCGATAAGGGAATCATGATATTGGAGAGGGTATTAATGACCGCAAGCCTGTAGAAGCGGGGTAGAAGACTGTCTGAGTTTAAGCGGGCAAGTTTCATCGGCTCAACTATCAACTTTATTGGTATTTTTAAGAGTAAACGTTAACAAAACTTCCGCTTAATTTTAAAAAAATTATGGGATTTAAAAAATTCCACTTTCTATGAAACACAGGATAGAAATACAACTCAGATCAAGAACGATTATGATAGCTGGTCAGCTACCTAAAAAGGAAGGCTAGAAGTCCCGTCTCTTTAGAGCGGGGTGCTGACGTTCAGCGAATTTAAAATAGAGCACATGGTCAGAGATTTTGCTAACGTTTGATAGCTGGCAGGATGACCCGCAAAATATCCCGACAGATAATACCTGGGAGGTTCATAATGATTTTCAGCCGTTAACGGAGCCAAAAATTGATAAATAAGCAAATCTTTGATAATCAAAAATGTATTAATACACGATAATTTACAGTTCAGACAATAATACCTTTTTTACTATAAATTAACCTCAACAAAGTTAGTTTAAATTCCCAACAAATATAGAGTTGTTTTACATTTTTTTGTGACATAATAGTCCAGACTATATAAAATGGGTGGTGTGAACTTTGCATTATATTCAACGACAATAACTTTGGAACTTATACAGCTGATGGCATCAATACTATGATAGTAATTACCATCAATATTGTCTGATAATATATCGATTTAATTAGCGTCTATATGGGCATAAATTAATTGATTAACTTTTTTTATAATAAATAATTTAATGTTTTTTTTATAATCATTTTATATGACTTGCTGCTGGGGAATACTTGTCCTCAAAATCCACGGTTTTTATATTAGTTTACATGCTAAAAAATGCTTGGATTCAATTGGATATTCCAGGAGGTGGTTCAATAATTGCTATGTTTTTATGCTCACAAACGGCTCGATTATCTTAAAGGGATGAGAGCTGCTTCCCTGATCCAGTTTACTTTATAGGCGACTTGTCGCCCTCCCAGCAAGTAAGAAATAACAAGTAAAACAAGTAACCAAGTCACAAGTAACAAGTAACGATTTCTATAGTTTACCAAAGATGTCTCCACCAAGGAGTAGGCTTAACATCAGGAAAATCGATTTTATTGCGGATTTCATCAATATCCCATCCAGTCAACTCAGCTAAAGTTTGAGCTTCTTGTTGCAATCGTCGATTTAAGGATTGTTGATAGTCAACTCCTGCGCTACAGCTCATCTTTCCAGTAAATGGATGACGAAGGATATATCGTCCCTGAAACAATTCACGATTGGAAGTTTCCTGGAACATCAAATCTTCTGGGAAGGTATCACGGGTATAGCGAACATGGAGGCGAGTGATATAAACATTATTAGATCTTCGTGAAACATTATTAGATCTTCCTGAGTTTAGCCAAAAGACACCTGATTTCCGGAGCTCTTCCCAATTGAGGGGGTTAGCTGAACATGGATCACAACTAGCCATATCCCAAGCATATTCAAGAAAAGCTACTTTTTTCCCTTCACCCTCGTAAGCAGTTTGGAACATAGCAGTGTAGAAATCACCAAACTCTGCTTTGACGAATACTGGAATTTCAGTATTAGAAGGAATCTTCACCGTGCGGTAGTTTGTAATTTCAGCCTGACCTCGGGGTGATAACACATAGACAATCAGGTCTTGCTCACCCGTAGCATTCATCATCCCTAAGCGAATGGGCAGCATAAATCGGGGAGACTCGTAAGCCATCTGGAGGGGTCGCAACCGTTGGTAGGCAGTTTTGTCAAATTCTTCCAGATTCACATTGGGGTCAAATTCGTGCAGATTCACATTGGGGTCAAATTCGTCGAGATTCACTTTGGCAACGAAAAATTTCATATTCTGGCGGATGTAGGGTCGCAATAGCCGATTTGCTCCCCGTGGAATTTTGTAACCGTTGCGTCTGAGCCAGGTTTCTAAACCTCTAGAGTCCCTAGCACTTAGGATAAGAATGTTATATTCTCCAACTGAGAAGCGCTCCTCTACCGTGACACCTAAACTACGATCATAAGCATCCGGTCCCCTTGTGCCACCTGGACGACCTAGGTCTGCTGGCGCACTTTCGAGATACCTTCGGTTATCGGCACAGGGGTTTGGGTCAAAATATTCTACTAGTCGAGGTGCACTAAACTGATCGAGGCGTTCAATAATTTTAGGGTCACCTACATTCACCTGTTCTCGCTGAAGCACTACAGGAACTGGGACAACCATGGCAAAGTCTTTAACATCCCCTTGATAGTCATTTGCCATGGTTAAAACAGTGCGATCGCCATCCCGAGCAATTATCACTTGAGAGGTCTGGTTATATAGTTTACTATCAGCTTTGGCGACATAAAAACCACAAAAACCCCAGGCTTTTTGAGCCAAGCCTAAACTCAATAAAACCGTTATCAAAATAGTACTTATAACCCGAATAATTTTCATTATTATTTATTTTTTTGTCTTTAACTTAAGTTAATAAACGTCATTCAACAGAGTCACTATCATGCCAGGAAAATCTCGTAGATGACCAGATAAAATCTAAAAGTACGCTCAAAGGGGATAGGGCAAACAACGCCCAGAAAATAGCAGTAGGCATGAAGAATTGATTGCGCAATATAAAAGTTAGTAACGCAATACACACTGCCCAGAGCAATCGACTAATCGCTGCATTGGGGATTGAGCGAGGGTCGGTTAGCATAAATAGGGCAAACAGTAACAAAGACCCACTCATCAACCGATGGCAAAATACATCCCAACTCCAGCCAAGCCAGAGATTTCTAATCCCTTCTAAAACGGCATAAGCACCCAAAAACGCTGCCGTTGTATCCCATCGTCCTACCCGTTTTAACACCATACTCCCAGTGCCCGCAAATAATAGACCATACCAACCATCATCCCCCCACTGTCCGGGAGAAACCCAAGCATCATTGGTTAGGATAAGAACAGCAATAATGCCAAAATTGGCTGGATTAAAAAAATGCTTGCCCTCAACTTGGAAAATAAATTTACTCAAAATTCCTAGGGAGCCAGCTAAAACCATAGTACTATAGTTATCAGCTCGCAGCAGCAGACTCAAGCTTAAGGCTGTAATCATAGCACTTTTTAGGGAAGGGGATTGGGGAGAACTCGAAAAACTAGCATCATTATGCTGGGATAAATTTTGTGGTTTTCTCAGCAGATTAAGACTTGTTTCTAAGGTTTGAATTTTGCACCATTCAAGGATAGTTTTAAAATCGGGTTTGGGATTAAACCCCAAAGGAAGGCCAAAGAAAGATCGGCCAAGGTCCCCAGAGTTTTTGATTAGTGATCTGTGTTTGGGGTTTGACCAAAGAAATGCTGCTAAGCACTGAGTTAGTAGGCAGCTGACGATTACAACTAGAATCAAGTCTGGTCTTAGTGTCCAGTCCCGAGTGCTGATGCCCAAGACTAGGAAGATGGAGAGAAACAGAATTTGATTGTTTCGGGGGTCTTGTTGCCACATTATCTACCCATTCTGATCCGACTGTTAAAGTAATCAGGGCGCTCTGTATGGATCAGGTTTAACACAACATAAGACGGTAACTCTACCGAGACTAATGCAAGAGCGATTAGCAAATTTTTCCCTACTACTAATACCAGGGTAAGGAAGCGATCGCACCATACTTTCCAAAGCCCTTTACAAATACCTTGACAAATGCTAGCTACTGTTTTTGATTGGTTAATTGAGTATGATCTCAAGTATAGTCGGGTCAGTTATCAGTGGTCAGTTACCGATTACTCATTACCGATTACCCACTTCACTCAATTATTCCATTAATAATCAATGGAGAATTCTAAGGGTTATACATTAAGCAAATGTCCGGTATATGGCCAGAACATTGCCCATTGTAATTAACTGTAATTAGCCAAAATTTGACGAATTTTATCATCAATAGTTTCTGGTTTCTCCACCATCGCCATATGTCCACATTCAGCAATTTCAATCACATTGTCCCCACAGGATTGAAAGAGACTGTGAAAACTAGCCAGATGACGCACATATTTCGGTTCCATTACCTTATCCTGACTACCAGCAATGAAATAAACAGGTTGTTTTAGTCGGGAAACAACCTGAGGTAAGCGATGCACCTCGGCTTCTGTAGTAGAATCTAGTAACGTCCTCAGTGCAGCTTCCGGGTTAGCAGTAACAAAATCAATAACCCGTTGACGTCCCCATTTCCGGGAAATAGGATGCGCTACCTGAGCCCGGGTAAACAGTAAATCGAGTAAAGGCACATAACACAACCAACGGGGACGGCGTTTTACCAACTGCTCACCAGCCAGCCGAAAGCGCTCAAATTCTTCTTTAAGATAAATTCCACCACCAGCATTAAGACAGATTACCCCTTGAATCCTCTGAGGCAGCAAATAGGCACCCCATAGAGCAATGCTACCCCCTAGGGAATGACCAACTAACCAAGCTTGTTCGATTCCCAGTTTTTCTAACAGGATGCCCAAGTCCTCAGCATAGGCAGCTAAGCTATAGCGGTCAGTGGATGAAACAGCAGTCTCAGGAAATGGTGATTCCGAGTCCCGCTTAGATGTTGAGCTTTGAGTGTTATGAATTTGGGACTGGGATTCACCGAATCCCCGCAGGTCATAGATCAGACACTGATACTGCTGTGACAACCTATAAATTAGAGGTTGCCAATAGCTACGGCTTAACAGCCAGCCGTGGATGAAAACCAGAACAGGGCAGGATGATTGGGTAGGAGGTGTTAATTCGTAAGTATGGGAGACTCCTAGGATGTTAATGCTTGCCATACCTTGATCTTATCGAAGAATTAACAGGATAGGAAATTGGTCAGTGATTTTAATCACATCTTGTTTGTCCTTACTTGAAAAGTAGGCAGGATGACGGACTTAGGCACCAAGAGCCTTAAAACCCGGTTTCTGGTTATAAATCAAAGGCTGAAATCGTTGTAATTATTTTAAGAAACTGGGTTTGCGGCATAAGTCCTGTGCTTGTCACCCAATGATCACTAAAACACTTGACCTAGTAATCGCCGCCGAATACTTTCAGCAATTTTTTGACCTAAATAATCGGGAATCAAGTTTCCGTTAGGGCCTAGTAGGTAAAGAATCAGCCGGGTTCGTCCCCGCCACACCAGCAAGTTGGCATTGACCACCAGTAAATCCTCTTGCCAGATGGCGTACATAACTTTGTAAAATAATCCAGGTTGGTTATTTGCCTCAATTAACAGCGCTGGTAGATGAAACACTGGGTCTACATAAAATTCTGTTTCTACCTGCTTCAAGCCAGCATCGAGATTAAATTCCACTGCCAGCATTTGTTCCACCTCAAAGCGCCCTGCCAAAGCCTCTCTCAGGGCACGGCAGACATTTTCTGAGGTTTTGTGGGTCAGCGCTTTCCGGTTACGAGACACCACTAGTTTCATAAACACCAGCATTGGTGGACTAATTTGACCATAAAGACTGAGACTGTGGATAGTCAGTCCATAGGCAGTCAGAACGCCAAAAATGTCACTGAGCAGAAAAGACTCATTCCGGTAAGCAAAGTGCAGGACACTTTTTGAGCCTTCCGGTTTGATCTCAATTACAGCATGTTGGGTTTTATAGAGTCGGTAAGCAAGTCTGAGGTTGTGCAGTTGGATCTCACTACTAACAAACTGCTCATAGAACTTAGGAAACGCTCGGTTGAAGCGTTTCAGGATTTCTTGTTGGGATGATTTCCAACCCACAGTCATCGATAGGGGTAGGTGGCTATTCTTGTTTATCAAAAGGCGCCCGTTCGCGCCCCGCGTCGGGCTTTGCCTCAAGGTGCTACCCAAGGTCGGGTAACCCGGCCTTGGAGGGGCGCACCGCCACGGGAATTTAATTGTTAATGGTAAGAGCGCACCTAAGCTTTTTGAGTTAACACAACCCGGTAAGCTTGTAGAGGGACTTACAAAAATACTGATAAAAGAGCCTTAAATCTATATATAGATAGAGTTTAACATTGATTGGCTTGATTTATTGATATATCTGGGTTTGAGCCCTTTTTGGCTATTTGGTGTATTTCCAAGGGTTTCGTCTGGGTTTGAGGCTTTTGTCTTGCTCAAAACTCTCGCGCGTCCCCCGAGGCAACAACAAGCGTGGATCTGATTCATTTCTCACCAATTCTGCTGATTAGCCTAGTCTAACTAATCTTCCCCAACTTCCCCACCTTCGGTAGCTTGCCGACTTTCCTGGTTAGGTGCGCTCTTACCATTAAGAATTAAATTCCCGTGACGGTGCCCGCCTGTTGATGCAAAGCGCGAGTGGTTTTGGGTCTGTGTGCGGAACACCACTATTCTCCTTTGGAGAAACTACGTGAACGCACCGCTGTTTGCCCCATGGAAACCCCCGTCAGGCCACTGCATCGGTTGTTGATTTAGATTCGCGCAAGGGCAGCAAACAGCTGTGCCCCCTCCGACGCGAGCATCTTATCCAAGCGACTTCAAAGAGCGCGACCGATGGGAATGCTAGGATAATAATTTATATAGGAGGCTTAATAGGAGGCTTAATTGTGGTATTATCATTTGCACAAAGAATTAGTTTCAGATCAAGGTAGGTCGGGTATGATAGTTTTCCTGGTGGAATAAAACCAATAGATCAAAGATCACTTTCTGTTTTTTGAAACAAACATTTAAGTCTGGCTCTGGTTGACCGAGACCCAGAACGTCTGAGCCGTCAGGGAAAGAAGACCATTACCAGTTCAAGTAGCTCACAATTATGATAACGCCACTGTCACACCTGCATGGGTTTTTGGAAAAGCTTTTTTAGCAGTTCTGACACTGCTTTGCCTCAAACACGACCTGAAGGAGATACCGTAGAAGGTGTAAAATATCGCACCGACGGTACCTCACGGGTATTTTTCAGTACAACACGAGAAATTGACCTGTACGAATTGGAAGAACTTTGTGATGCTGTTGGTTGGTCTCGCCGTCCTCTGCGCAAAGTTAGGAAAGCCATTCAGCATAGCTTTTTGGTTACTTCTATGTGGTACCAGCGAGGTAACACGAGGCGCTTAATTGGCTTTGCCCGTGCCACTTCTGATCATGCTTTCAATGCGACAATCTGGGATGTAGTGGTTCATCCAGATTTCCAAACCAAGGGACTGGGCAAAGCTTTGATGAGATATATGATCAAAAAATTGCGCAGCCAGGATATTAGCAATATCACCTTATTTGCCGATCCTCAAGTGGTAAGTTTTTACCGTAAAATGGGATTTATGCCTGACCCAGAAGGTATTAAAGGCATGTTCTGGTATCCAGATTAATCTCGAGTACACACAAAGCGCCAAAAGTGAGTTATACTGGTTATACTACTTAGAAGTAGCATCCGGGATGTAGCGCAGCTTGGTAGCGCGCCTGCTTTGGGAGCAGGATGTCGCAGGTTCAAATCCTGTCATCCCGATTTTAAATTCATAAGTCAATAAGTCCATAAGTAAATCATAAAATCAGTCAAGACACTAGGGTAAACTCAGTGGAACTTGATACAGTCAGATACAGTCAAACTTGATACAGTCAAACTTGATAAGAGTTAGCTACAGGGGGATTAAACGCCACTGATCAGCTAAGTTAACAAGCCAGCTCAAGCTATGATCGATCAAGTTTGATTTGAATATCTGCCTCTACTAGAGGTTAGTGAGGTGCGTTCAGATCTCTCAGTGAGCAGGGTATTCTAGTTGTAACAGGCTCTTCTTCGTTAAAATTCGAGGTAATTTCTATGAAATCATTGTTCCGTTGGGGCACAACATTAAGTTTAGTAGCGAGTGCCTTACTAGGCTCAGTGAGTGTGGAAAATTTAGCGGCACTGGCTCTGACCGAAGAGCAGGTAAGAGAAAAGTTGAAAGCTGTACCTGTATTTGCAGTTACTGATAGTAAAGGTTCGCCACTAGTAGCCTCCATTCCAGATCAGCAAGATCAAAAGAAGACTACCTCAGTGGCAGGTGTGTTTATTAGCCAAGAAGATGCTAATGCGTTTGTACAGCGTTTAAAGCAGGAGAATCCTGAGCTAGGTAAGAAGGTACAAGTAGTTCCTGTATCTTTGGGGGAAGTTCATGAGCAAAATCAAAAGAATCGCACTGTTCCCAATGGTTTAAATTTTGCCTACATACCAAACCAACAGCAGGTAAAGCAGGCACAAGCGATCTGGAACCAAAATGGTCAAGAAAAAAAGCCATTTCAGGGCGTACCGCTGTTTGTTGCCAAAGAAGCTAGCAACAGCGGATACCTCACTATTCAACAAAATGGGGTCTCATCAATTCCGTTCTTTTTTAACAAAGAGCAATTGCAGAGTATAGTGAATCGCTATAAGCAGCAAGACCCTAACTCCCAGGTTAAGATAGAGGTAGTGCCTCTAGAGGGCGTTATTAAAACCTTACAGGAGAGGAACGATCAGCAACTAGAGAAAATCGTACTAGTGCCATCCCAGGAATCCCTGAAATTTTTGCAAGGTCTGTCCCAAAATCAACTCCAACGTCCAAATCAATGATTATGGATCAGCGGTGGATGGTCTCGGGAAAAGAACTCTGGCAGTGGCGTCAAGATGCTTGCAAGTCTGCAGCTGAGGCAGGTGTCTCTACAGCTGAAGTGGACTGGTTGCTAAAGGAGGTAGCTGAGCTTGACCCATTAGTGCTACGCTTGGAGTCATGGCAAAAGTGTGCATTATCAGGGAAAGTCGCTGAAAACTCAACTATTCAACTTTCCCAACCTCTACCTGTACTTACCCAACTGTGGCAAAGGCGTATCGATCAGCGATGCCCAGTTCAATACCTAGCTGAGGTTGCTCCTTGGCGTCATTTCTCCTTGAGAGTTTCCCCAGCTGTCCTAATTCCCCGTCCAGAAACTGAATCCCTGATTGATCTGGCGGTCAATGCTGTAGCGATGAGCTCTAAACCTGACTTATCATCAGGACACTGGGCGGATTTGGGGACTGGTAGTGGAGCGATCGCTTGTGGACTGGCAGAGGTATTTCCCCATGGGACAATTCATGCCGTTGATTGCACTGAAGAAGCCCTTGCCATTGCTCAACTTAATGCTCAACAGTTGGGCATGGCAGAAAAAATAAAGTTCTACCATGGTTCTTGGTATTCACCTCTAGAAGCCTTAAAAGGTCAGTTCAGTGGTATCGTGGCAAACCCACCTTATATACCTAGTAACTCCCTCAAACAGCTACAACCAGAAATCTACTACCATGAACCCCATATTGCCCTCGACGGCGGCAGGGATGGTCTAGACTGTATCCGACAGCTGATTGAAATATCTGGGGATTATCTGCGCCCCGGCGGTGTTTGGTTAATTGAAATGATGGCAGGACAAGCGGACAAGGTTGTTCAACTACTGCAAAACCAGGGCAGTTACTCTCAGATTCAGATATTTCCTGATTTAGCAGGTATTGACCGCTTTGCTCTAGCTTATAGGAAGTATGAAGTATAAACAAGGTATGCATGGATGCCAATAGGTAAAAAGCTTTGGATAATTTCAGCTAAGGTTTACCTTTGACGTTATCGCTTCTACTTTTTAGTGTGCTGGTGAGCAATGACCCAAGTTTCTATGGCTACCCTGATTTCTGAGGCTCTCTCAGGTAAGCTGGTAAGTTTTCCAACAGATACAGTCCCAGCACTAGCAGTGCTACCGCACAAGTCAGAGTTGGTGTTTGAGGCAAAGCGCCGTCCTCAAGACAAACCTTTGATTTTGATGGGGGCATCTCCTAAATCTCTTTGGCCATATGTTCAAGGTACTTCCGCACAGAGGTCGATTTGGGAACAGATGGCTCAGAAGTATTGGCCAGGAGCATTAACATTGGTGTTACCCGCTTCAGATAAAGTACCTAACGTTATGAATCCTTCTGACCCGACTACTATTGGGGTGCGTGTGCCAGCTTCTAAGGTAGCGATCGCAATTTTGTCCAAGACTGGTCCGTTGGCAACTACCAGTGCTAATTACTCAGGCGAGCCACCTTTACAAACAATGGCAGCGGTTGAGGTGCAGTTTCCCGAGGTATTGACGCTCCAGCCAGCTGAGTTAGAAGCGATCAAACCAGACAAGATTGGCGTCCCGTCTACTGTTGCTAAATGGACAAGCAGTGGCTGGGAAATTTTGCGTGCTGGAGGGATTCAATTAGACGATTCAGGGTTTTAATAGTTCTACTCATCTTTGAAAAAAACTAGCTATCCTTAAAAAGATCTGACAAAAAAGTATGAAGTTTGAATTGTGAAGTATGAAGTTTGAATTGTGAAGGAATCCTGAATTGTGAAGGAATCCTGAATTGTGAAGGAATCCTGAAAACCTTCTATCGATTGGTTACTTGGCAACAGGTATTTTTTTTAGCCTGGTTGTCTACCCAACTCTATCCTTGTCGATTTCCAGCAGTATAAGCTTCAACCTTCATTCTTTATCCTTCAATTTTGTTAGGTGCGCTTTCCGTTGCGAATTAAATTCGCGCTTTGGTGGGCGCCTCCTAGGCCGCAAGCAATCCCTCGCTGCCTAGGGTCGCACCAACGGGCTCGCACCTGTTGACGTTTTTAGTGTGGCAAGACTTAATAAGCATGGGTGAGACGGATCTGATCTATTTGCTAGTAGGCATTGGGTTAGGAGTTATCGGGAGTCGCTTCAGGAAATTTTTAAAGGTGCGCTTTCCAATGGCCGGGGAACCCGACCTTGGGTCGCACCTCCATGAAAGCACAGACTCAAAGACCTCTGGATGCCATCAAACTGATACTGATGCTGAAGAAATCCAGCGTCTGAAACAGGAATTCAAGCAAAATCAATTGGCTTACCAAATGGCAATGGAAATGAGCCAGTTTAAAGCCGGATTTTTGGCACGAACTTCCCACGAGTTGCGATCGCCTCTGAGTCGGTTGATTGGTTTACATCAGTTGATTTTGTCTGATCTGTGTGAGTCTCCAGAAGAAGAGAGAGAATTTGTGAACCAGGCTAACGCCTCTGCCCATACTATGGTGAAACTGCTTGATGAGGTGACTGCTGTAGCTAAAACTGAACACGGTACTAACGTTTTGGAGATTTGCTCAGTCTCTTTGAAGCAGCTGTTTGAAGACCTCTATCGTCTGACCCATTTGCAAGCTGCCAATCGCAATCTCCAGCTGGAAATAGTTCCACCTGACCCCCAAATTCACGTTTTAGTCGATCCACGGCGTTTTCGACAGGCATTAGTAATGATTGTGGATACTGCAATTACTCAGATAGGTAGTGGTCAAATTAAAGTTTGGACTGCACTCTCCTCTAAATCTGAAACTGTTTCCATCTGGATTGATATGCCCTGTGCCATCAGCTGTTGGGCTGAAGCTGTTGATTTATTGCAATTACCTCCAGATCAATCAAAACAGCCCAGTGAAATGGTATCCACTTCATCTGGACTGACGTTGTTGATGATTCAAACACTCCTGGAAGTGATGCAGGGGCGTATAGAAGTATTAACGGTTCCCAGTGAAGAAGCTGACAATGATACCTCTGTGGAGAATCTTACCCGGTTTCAAGTTTCTATACCCCAGGGGATTCCTGAGATTGTAGAGCCTTACTAGGCACTGGAGTAACTAGAGGCTGATTGTACAATACCATTGTGGTACTGGAGTTCACCTCAAAACCAATGCGTTCGTAAAAACTTTGTTGATGGGTGGTCATCAGATAAACTCTCTCTACTCGGCTCATCTGAGGATGAGAGAGTACAGTTTCCACTAGCTTACGCCCTAGCCCAGCTCCTCGATAGTCTGGATGGATAACGACATCCCAAATGGTTCCCCGATAAATTCCGTCAGAGGTAGCTCTAGCTAATCCAATCAGCTTCTGGTTATCCCAAACGCTGATGACAGGATTACTGTTAGCGATCGCAACTTGCCAATCCTCGATTTTTCGGTCTTTTGCCCAAAAAGCACCTAGGTTAAACAATTGTTGTAGCTGGTAATAGTCGATTTGGGTTTTGCGATCGCAAAACTGAATATGGCGGTAATCCATAGTTACCAAAGTTCCTTCTGATTTTGTTAAACGTGCCTTGAAATTGACTTACTTTCCTGATGTTAGTCTGGAGTTTTAATGAAAACTGTTTAAGTTAAAATCGGGTTTATAGCCTGTCCTATTGACGACTTTTAAGTAATAGAAACCAGACAATTTATCCTGATTAATTAACAATTTTAAATTTACAATTAATCAGGATTAAACGGGTTTGCAGATAGCTGTTCAAGATATATCTATCGATAGGTTATCTCTGGCTTGACAAACCCAGGGAGCTGAGTATTACAAAATGTTAAGATTATAACCTATTGTAATTATCTCGGTCAAATCCAATAACTGATAGTATGGGTGGTAGTATGGGCTATTGTTGTTCGATCACGACACCTGTGCACAACCACCTCTCACCCACCCCATCCAAACCCCATGCCCAATTGCCTAATCAGCGTTGGGAAATTGCCCCCCTCAAAACTGAACAAGCTAACCAACTCGCCCAAGCTAGAGGGATTTCCCCCCTAATCGCTCAACTCCTGATCAATCGGGGCATTGAAACCTCTGAACAAGCGGAGGTTTTCCTCAATCCCCTATCTCAGGTGATGCCTGCACCGATTGATGAATTTCCCGATTTGGCAATTAGTGTCGAGATGCTCACTGAAGCGATCGCAAATCAAGAAAAAATCGCTATTTGTGGAGACTACGATGCTGATGGCATGACCAGCACGGCTTTGTTACTCAGAGCATTGCGCTGGTTGGGGGCTGATGTAGACTACGCCATCCCGAGCAGGATGACAGAGGGTTATGGCATCAATACACGGATTGTGGAAGAATTTGCGGAGGAAGGGGTGGGTGTGATTTTAACGGTTGATAATGGTATTGCTGCCCATGAACCTATTGCTAGAGCTGTAGAACTGGGATTAACGGTTATTGTCACTGACCACCATGACCTACCTCCAGAACTTCCAGACGCTGATGCGATTCTCAATCCTAAGCAACTGCCGGAAGAGTCACCCTACCGAAGTTTAGCTGGTGTAGGGATAGCTTACATTTTAGCTATCTGTCTAGCACAAGAACTGGGTCAAATCAAAGGCTTGACCCAACAGCTGTTAGAACTATTTACTCTGGGAACTATTGCGGATTTAGCTCCTTTAACGGGGATCAACCGACGTTGGTTAAAGCGAGGCTTAGGGTTATTGCCTCAATCTCAATTAGCAGGAGTTCAAGCATTAATCGAGATAACTGGGGTTAAAGATGACCAAAAATCCCTTAAGCCGGAGGATATTGGATTTAGACTAGGACCAAGAATTAACGCTATTGGTCGCTTATCGGATCCCCAAATTGTAATTGAACTGCTGACGACTACTGCACCGGAAGTAGCACTTGAGAGGGCAATGCAGTGTGAAGAAGTGAACCAACGGCGTCAGCAATTGTGTGCTGATATTGAACAAGATGCGATCGCATTTATTGAGGATACTGGACTAGATTGGGAACAGAAGCGGGTATTAGTGATTGTCCAACCGAATTGGCATCATGGAGTCATTGGCATTGTTGCCTCCAGATTAGTAGAGCGCTATGGTGTCCCAGTCTTTATTGGAACGTATGAAGACAAGGACCAACAACACATTCGCGGTTCAGCACGAGGCATAACTGAATTCAATATTTTTGAAGCCTTAGAGTTCTGCAAAGACTTACTGGGTAAATATGGAGGACACAAAGCAGCTGGTGGATTTTCCCTACCTGCTGAGAACTTAAGCGCCTTTGAACAATCCCTTAGCCGTTTTGCCCATCAATCTCTAAAACCTGAACACCTCAAACCCCTAGTTGCTATCGACGCTAGCCTAGAATTCCCTCAAATTACCTCTAACCTCTACCAGCAATTAGATCTGCTTCACCCCTGTGGGATTGGCAATCGGGATCCTGTCTTTTGGAGTGCTAATGTCCAAATCCTTGAGCAACGAGTTGTTGGTAAGGGACACATTAAGCTTACCTTGAATCAGGACAATCAACCAGTCACGATTCAAGCTATTGCTTGGCGTTGGGGGGAATACTTCCCCTTACCTCGGCGAGTGGATATTGCCTACAAGTTGCGAGAGCATCATTGGGAGGGCAACACGACCATTGAGTTAGAGTTAGTGGGTGTCCGTCTACCCGTAGTTACTAGTAAAGTTACTAGTACCTCAACCACGAAGAAAGCGGAATTTTATTACAATCAGCGCCGCTACACCTGTAGCCTTTGGGAATCTTTAAACGAACTAAGAATTAGAAACCCGGAAGGGAAAGTCCTAGCGATTCAGAAAGGAGAACGCATTGGACTTTTGGGTACTAAACGGGAAGATGCTAAAGAAGTTAATGTCACTAAACCTCCTTACTACCCCTTGATCAAAGCAGCAACTCGTGCCTTGGGACTCAGTTGAAGACTTGAAAATTAACAAGTTACAGGTTGCTGACGAGTTGAAAGTTAACCAGTTACAGGTTGCAGGTTTTCTACTGAACCTTGGCCAAAAGGCCACGCGTGCGCGTTCAACCTTCAACCTTCAACCTTCAACCCCGTCACCTTCAACCCTCGATTAAAGGTCGCCTCTAAGAGCATATAGGGCGAAAATGACCACTGGACCAGCAATCACAACAGCTGCCAGCATACTCAGCTGAGCAATCAATACCCAATCGATGTTACCTATAAAATCTAAAAAAGCTAAATACATATGTTCTCCAGAATTGACCCAACAAAGGCGATGGTGACTAATCACAATCCATCGCTTAGATTTTACTGGGTAATGATCTGCTTTTTTTAAGTAAGTTTACAAAAATATACAAAACTCAATGGCAAGGCTCACCACATTAATCAGGGGTGAAAACTCGCTAAGCTAGATATACTTTAAGCTTTTAGCTCTTTTTTGAAAGTTATGGCCACTTGGAGTTGTGTAAAGCAATGTGGCGCTTGCTGTCATCTTGACCCAGCTGAGCGTCCAGGATTAGAGGAATATCTTCTTCCAGAAGAGCTAGCGCTATATTTAAGTATGGTAGGTGAGGGGGGATGGTGTATAAATTTCGACCACACCACCCGTGAATGTCGTATTTATCCCCATCGACCTCGTTTCTGTCGGGTGGAACCTGAGGTATTTCAGGATATGTATGGGGTGGAGCCAGCAGATTTAAATGATTTTGCCATTGACTGCTGTTGGGAGCATATTGAAGCACTTTATGGTGATTGCTCTCTGGAAATGCTGCGCTTTGAGCGGGAAATAGGGATTTAAAGGTACATAGCAGTTCTCAATAGGGAACAGCGGATCTGGGGACAGCGGATCACCGGAACAGGAGGAAAGAGATCCGAGTACTTTTTGGTGTTATAGCGTTTGTATTTGAGATGTAAACATAGGATTGATGGGAAAAGCAACTTCGGAGCAGGGCCTTCGGAGCAGTAGGCAAGAGATCCAAAGAGTTTTTAATGTTATGAGAAAGCGATGCAGCGCGGTCTTGGGGAGGCAGCGCGGTCTTGGGGGTTTCCCCCATGAGCGACTGCCGTGGTTCCCCCCATGAGCGACTGCATCAAGACACAGCAAGATTGTTCATAACCTATTTATAAATGCTAGATCATAAATCCCCATTCGGTTTCATGATCTATTTGGAAATGCTATACATGAAATTGAACAAAATCGCGACGCATTCCCCCACTTCGTCCAAGTGGGGGTTAAGGAGCGACAACAACAATTGCAAAAAACTGGAACACTAATAAGCGATTGTCGTCTTGTATTTTGTAAGCTAAAATATTAAATTTAACTAGATGAGAGTTTATTGAGCCAGTGAAAACGCAAAATAAAATCATAAGAACTGATAAGTGGCGAATCAACCCAACCCCATATCAAAAGGAGTTGCTAGGGAAAACGGTTGATGTATATCGCCACGCTTGTCAGTTTTTAGTTGGTATTATTTACACTCACTGGTCTGAACTGGGAGAACTGACAGCAGATCAACTAACTCCGGCTGTCGAAAAGTTAATGCATCAAACAGCTAAACGTCCTATCAATCATCGGTCATGGTGCGAAATTTATAGAACTTGAAAAGACGACCATCTTTCCCCGGTCTTAGTTGGGTGAAAACAATTGGTCTTGCCATACTGAAGTAGATTGCGATCGCAATCTACTTCAG
>NZ_JAAHIG010000250.1:0-13471 GCF_010692305.1 Moorena sp. SIO4G3
GGTCGAAACAATTTTGGATTTAGTTGATACCGCTGCCAATCAACATGGACGTCGTGTCTCTACCTCTGTAATTAATGAAGTCTTACAAGAAGCTGTTAGCTGGTACACTCCTCCCACCAATCGCCAAGGACGTCAGGGCAAAATCTACTACGGTACCCAGGTAAAAACTAAACCTCCCACTATTGCCCTGTTTGTTAACGACCCCAAACGCTTCAAAGACAACTACCGTCGCTACATAGAGCGTCAGTTCCGCCAACAATTAGATTTCACCGGTACACCACTACGCTTACTGTGGCGAGGCAAAAAAGTCCGTGATGGAGAAGAAGCTCAAATCAACCTCAATCGAGCTACCCGTGTTTAATAGACCTCTTGCAAAAGTATTTTTCTGATCGTGTTTGGGTAAATTCTTCTCCACTGTTCCCTGTTCCCTGTTCCCTGTTCCCGACTTCTGCAAGAAGTCTAATAACTAACCCCCTCGACTACTACCCACTCAGCACTCACCACTAACATCATGGACTTATTGCGATCGCTTCCGATCGGACTATACTTGGAACAACCAGTCACCTGGATGCATCACCTCGACTCGAGGGTAAAGATGGTTTGGTTGACCAGTTTTCTGATCGCACCCCTGTTGGCAAATCCTTACTGTCGGCTCGGGCTATCTTGCTTACTGATTCTAATCACTATTACCGCTAGGATTCCCTGGCGGGTGTGGCGTCAGCAAATGAGTTGGTTGTTGATGGTAGCATGTTTTGTTTTTCTGATCACTGCGATCGCTCCAGATGGTATGGCAATTGACCATCAAGTCAGACTACCTCCAGAACCTCAAGAACTCACCCTACCTCAACCTAGTGACTACCGTTATGTGATCTGGAGTGGTAAAGCGTTTTCTATGATTAGTCTTACTATTACTCGTCGCTCAATAGATTTAGCGATCCGGATCAGCACAACTCTATTTACCCTAGTTTACAGTTCCAGTCTCTTTCTGCTGACCACAGCACCAGAAGAAATTACCGCAGGTTTAGAAAGCTTAATCAAACCCTTACGGCGTTTGAATGTTCCGGTTACGGAAATTCTGCTGACCTTAACCCTTTCCTTGCGCTTTATCCCCCTAGTGCTAGAAGAAGTACAGAATTTAGCTCGTTCCATACGCACTCGTGCTATCAACTGGAAAAAACTAGGTCTGAGCCGAAGCTTACAAGTTTGGTTAATGGTTGCGGAAAAGCTTCTGGAAAATCTGCTGTTACGGGCTGAGCAAATTGCTAGTGCCATGACTGTCAGAGGCTTTACTAGTCCCAATGAGCATAAAGTGGAGTGGCATCAACTGCGTTTACGGTGGTGTGATTGGTTAGCAATGGCAAGTTTACTAGTATTTTGGGGAGTAAGATTAACCTGGGGTTGGAAAATATGAATCTTTTTTCAATAACATAGCTATGGTTTAATCTAGGTAAATTCAAGCAATCCCTAGGCTTTAAAACCGGGGAGAGCAGTCACAAGATTTGTATCTCAGCCATCCTATGACAAATCAATCACCGTCCGACCAATCATCATCCCCAACACCTCCTCAGCCAAGCCGCAAACCAATTCTAGAGCTTGATGAATTACTGGCAATTATCGTCGCCTTTGCCACTGTTGGTCTAATTTTATTTTGGGGCACAAAGGGCAACCGGGAAAAATTTAGCTTAAAATCCGTTGAGTCTTCCATAGCATCATCTGAGTCAACGGGGGAATCATCACTATTGCCAAGCCTTAAATCAATCACCGGTGGGGGTGATTCATCATCTGCGCCCTCGGAATGGTCCAAATCAAGAAATCGTTCTTTGTTTAGGGGATACTCACCTGATCCAGCTACCGGTTTCATGCTCGGGTCAGCTCAAGGTAAATCACCAGAGCAGTCAGAAACTAATCCATTCCTGGGGCTATTCTCATCGGGGTACTCATCCACAGGATATACCGACGGCACCATGGGCAAGGGCAAATTCCGATCCGATGGCAGTACTGACGGTAGCACAGGTCCAGACCAAGCCCGAGGCGGTAACAGTACTGACGGTAGCACAGGTTCTGACCAAGCCGGAGCATCATCACAAACTATCCCTATAGATGTTAGCGATTTCCGCTCGATTCAAGTACAGGAGATTCCTAATAATCATTGGGCAAGTCCATTCATGATACCTCTAGCCAGGGACAAGGTATTAATTAACTTACCTGATCAGAAATTTGTACCGGACAGACCGGTGACACGGGGAGAGTTGGCTGCTCAAATTCAAAAAGTGTTTAAAGAGCAGAAGAAGCGACAACGAGTAAATTACAAGGATAAACCTACTGATAAGTCAGCGTCTAAAGCCATTGATGAAGCTACTGAAACTGGCTTTATGTCAGGATATCCCGGACAGGAGTTCCGTCCTGAGCAAAAAGTTCCTCGTGTACAGGTTTTAGTCAGTCTGATTAGCGGTCTTGATCTTCAACCTTCATCGAATCCAGCGGAAACGTTAAAGATTTACCGAGATAAGAATCAGATTCCTGAGTGGGCGATTGAGAAAGTAGCAGCAGCAACAGAAGCGGGTATAGTTGTTAACTACAGTGACAAAACTAAGCTCAGACCCAATGAACCTGCTACTCATGCTGAGATGGTATCTATGCTTTATCAGGCTTTGGCCAAATCAGGTAAGGTTCAAAGGGTTCCCTCTCCATATATTGTAGCTCCACAATAGAATTATCAGTACCGGTTCAGGTAATAATTAGCTCATTTTAATCAACTTTCTTGATTAGCCCGGAGTTAAAACTCCGGGCGATATTTTTTATGGGAATAGAAGGAAAAGGTAACAGAGCAAAGGGGATTGTGACGGAAAAGAGCACTGGAAAAAAATCCTGTGTACCTCATTACTATCAGAAACTCTTGTTAAGCATCAAGCCAACCGTTAACTATCAACCATTGTGTTAATGCAGTCGTTGATGGTTTAAGTTCTGTATGCGATCGCATCCAGCCCCCTGAAAATCCCCACAGGTAGGCGCACCCGTCCCTACCACAGTGCTCTGACAGGTATCCCAATTCGGCTTGGAGGAGGAGTAATCACTCTTGGCTGTACAGGAGTGGAAATGACAGTTCTCCGAATACGGTTCACCCGTTCGATACGCCTCTGTTGGACAGACTCTAACACCTCGCTAACACGACTGGTAACCCTCGTAGTCTCTGAACTGGCCAAAGCACTGGAACTAACCACATTAACGATACGATTCCCAGCCATCAAGACTTGCTTACCTTCTATCAAATGCCATTGCCTGAGCTTGGAAGTGGGTAGCCAAACCGTTCTGCTGTCACCGTTGTCAAGCTTAATCTTTACTATATTGCCAACGATACTCTTGATAGTACCTTTGTCAAGCTCTTGCCCCCGATCTTGTTTCAGGATCCGGTTTTGGGCTTGTTCACCCATTGAGTTAGCCTTAGCAGGAGCCATAGCAAGGGTACACAGCAGCAATGACAAGGTAGTCCCTGTCCAGACATTCAAGTTTTTAATTTTCATAATCAACTTAACTTATATTTCTGTTAATCGAAGCATTTAAAATTAACTAATCTACTGTAAAATCTACGGAAAGAATAGATTCTTTCCGGAATACTTTATCCGTATAATTACTAATATTATTTGAGCCCAAACTCAATGATATTATGGGTGTTAAGGTTTTTGATAATGTGTAAGCATATGCGCTACGCGCACGCTGCGCGAACAGCAGTCAGCGGTCAGCCGTGAGCTTTTAGCTCACCCGTGCGCGTTCAGCCGTCAGCTATTTTCTTCAAAAGCACCTCAAGTAGGGTGCCGATAGCCCATAGGCTGATAGCACCTCAAGTAGCGTGTGTGGCACAGGCTTCTAGCCTGTGAAATACTGCATGAGCTGATAGCTGATAGCACCTCAAGTAGCACCATCTGTAGCGTGTGTGGCACAGGCTTCTAGCCTGTGAAATACTGCATGAGCTGATAGCTGATAACACCTCAAGTAGCACCATCTGTAGCGTGTGTGGCCCAGGCTTCTAGCCTGTGAAATACTGCATGAGCTGATAGCTGATAGCACCTCAAGTAGCACCATCTGTAGCGTGTGTGGCCCAGGCTTCTAGCCTGTGAAATACTGCATGAGCTGATAGCTGATAGCACCTCAAGTAGCACCATCTGTAGCGTGTGTGGCACAGGCTTCTAGCCTGTGAAATACTGCATGAGCTGATAGCTGATAGCTTACGATAATGTGGCTTTTCAAGTCTATAAAAGGGATGTTATAAAGTTGTTATAACTAAAAAATATTTAATAATGGTGAGAGATAAATTGCTATCTCGGAGCTTAATGCTACTCTGCTTGAGTATAGTAATTCCAATACTTAATGGGCAACAGCAGGTAGCTGCCTCTGAAAAAATAAGTAGTCCTGTTCCTACTCCCAAAGAGGTTTTACCTCAAAATCAATTGCCTGGAATTGAAGCCCCAAAATTGCCACCCCTTAAAGACCCGGATCTATATCTTCCTCTAGAAGAAGACTTGCCAGCAGAGGCTACTGAAATTACTCGTTTAGTAATTAAATTGAGTGAACGTCGTGTTTATGTCTATCAAGCGGCTCAAGTCCTAAACAGTTACCCAATTGCCATCGGTAAAGCGGGTTGGGAAACACCAACAGGCAATTTTGAAGTGCTCCAAAAGCTTCTGGAGCCAGCTTGGGAGCATCCTTGGACAGGTGAAGTAATTCCTCCAGGGCCGAATAATCCCCTTGGCGATCGCTGGATTGGTTTTTGGACTAATGGGAAGAATTATATTGGATTTCATGGAACAACTGCTGAGGAACTCGTCGGACAAGCTGTTTCTCACGGTTGCATCCGAATGCTCAATAAAGATGTCCGGGATTTATTTGAAAAGGTTGCTATAGGAACACCGGTAATCGTACAGCCTTGACATCCTCTACCGGAATAGGTTATACCGAGTTGCATTCAAAGAGAGTAGATTGCTTGCATAGGGAGATGGGGAGATGGGGAGATGGGGAGATGGGGAGATAGGGATAGAAAGTTGTACGTTTGACCGCAACTTAGTATTAATCCCCAGAACTAGCGAGTCCAGCCCTTAGCTCTTCATAAGTAAGCATATGCGCGAAGCGCAGGCTACGCCAACAGCTATCAGTTATTAGCTATCAGCTCTCAGCATTCAGCTATAGCGCGATTAGCGCTACGCGCACCCGTGAGCTTTTAGCTCACGGCTAACGGCTGAATGCTTACCTTCATAATTATTAATTTTTTGATAACGATGAGTTAAATAGACCCCACCCTTAGCGCACTACCAATTGATTTGCCCTCAACTAACCAAAGCGTGAAAGATTGCCCCGATAGCTCGAATTGTGCTCTGTTGCTTCACTTCCGGTCTTGGAGATTTTCACAACTTAAATCCGATTGTTATAGTGATTAGGGTATAGGTTCAACTTTCCGAGCCGGTCTACTATAAACGGGATTTCCAAACATTAAACGTATTTTTTTATGAGTAAATCAATAATTGAGTTAGTTGATGAACTGTCAACAGATAGCCTAACTGTAAAAATACTGAACGCACTGGATTTTGTGATCCCAGGGGAGTGGGAAAACCTAGTGGGGTTTAACCACACCATTCGCAAGCTAACTGGGGAAGAGGATTACGAGGTGATTACGAAAATTCGCGATCGCGCCCTCGCCATCTACGAAGACCCGAATGAGGGATACCAAAAAGCCGTTGGGATTTATCAAAAGTTTGACAGAACTGACAAAGCGATCGCAGCAGCCGCTTTAGCTGACAAAGTCGGGGATACCTTTAGGTGGATTCCGTTTTTACAGAAACTGACTCCTAAAGCGGACAAGCTTCAAGGGCTTGACTTGGGTCTGAAATTAGTGGGGGAACTACTAGCCCATAGCAAAATTCACAAGGTTGGCTTGAATCCCTTTGAATTTGCCAGTTCTATCCAGGAGAACTATGATAAAGCTGCTCTGATGCGCATGGTAGCTTTAGTGTGCATTGATGGGGTAATCCCTCTTGGTGCAGACTTCGTGTCTAAAGTACGAAATACCCTTGAAGATGGAGATCAATCATCCTTTTCCAACAATGATGAGTTTGAAGCCATCAGGGACTCAATCCCAGATGGCGATAAACAGGGATTCATTACTCAAACCTTTGATGCAGTTGGTGGCTGGATGGATAATCTAGTATCCTCTGTTGGATTAAGCCGTGATTCACTCTCCGACAGTCTCGGGGGTTTTGTAGAAATTGCCGATGACAAGTTAGACTATGTGGCGGCATTTCTAGACGCTAGCACTAACTACTATGAGCATACTGGCATACAAACCGTTGCGCGTCATTTAATTCTTCGTGCTGCTGAAGAAATTGACTAGGCTAGAGTGAACTACTATAGCGTTTTTCATAGTGATGAGAAACGCTATAATAGGCGAATAAAATTTTGCTCTCATCAAGTTAAGTACTAACCTTGACAATGCTGCAATACAAAGTTTATAAGCTAACTGAATCCCCTAACTTTGTATTAGTTGCTGCTGGATTAATTATGGCTTTAGCGGTAACAGGCTGTGAACAATGGGATTCATCTGGCAGGATAAGTAGACCAACACCAGACAATTTTCCTACTCGTAACTTACCGAGATCGAACCCTAGGCAGTCGCCACCAGCAATCAAGCAAGTTTTGTACGTGGATTCTCAACAGGGTACAGACACGGAAAATGCTGGTCTAACCACTGCTAATCCCTTCAAAACTATTACCTATGCCTTACAGCAAGCTCGTCCCTTAGCTACTATCCACCTAGCCCCAGGTCAGTACACCGTTGAACAGGGAGAAACCTTTCCCCTTAAACTCAAACCTGGGATGATTCTCCAGGGAAACAAGTCCGCTAGAGGTGAAGGAGTAGTTATAATTGGTGGCGGTCTTTACCTCAGTCGCACTTGGGCAGGTCAGAATGTAACGATATTGGCAGCTCAAGATGCTCAGATTCTGGGAGTAACTATTACTAATCCTAATACCAGAGGGAGTGGTGTGTGGGTAGAATCCACCAATCCCATCATTCGTAACAATACCTTTATCAATAGCGATCGCGAAGGAGTGTTTGTTAGTGGTAAAGGAAACCCTCTGATTGAAAATAATCGTTTTGCCAATAACCAAGGAAACGGTATCTCTGTAACTCGGGAAGCAACAGGAGAAATCCGGGGTAATATTATTGAGCAAACCGGTCATGGTTTGGCGATAGGGGGCAACAGTTCACCCTTGATAGTAAATAATCAGATTCGTGACAACATTGACGGGGTAGTGATTGAAGGGTCTGCACGTCCTGTGCTGCGCGAAAACCAAATTATCAATAATAGTCGGGATGGCTTGGTAGCGATTAGCCAATCTCAGCCAGATTTAGGCACTGCTAGTACTCCTGGTAACAACCTTTTTGAAGGTAATGAACGTTATGACATTTATAATGTTACTGGCAAAAAGCTATTAGTAATTGGTAATCAGCTCAAGGGGGATGGAGTTGCTGCGCTCCTAGAAGCTCAACCAAGTTCTCCTGAATTTCCTGTAGACTTTGACGTTAATTAGTTTGGCTCAGTATCCTACCTAAGCAATGCAGGGCTGTTTCTTGCGTCCGACTAAAATGTGATTGGTGGGGAGGTGGGGAGATAGGGAGATAGGGAGATAGGGAGATAGGGAGATAGGGGGAACAGAAAGTTGTACCTTTGAACGCAACTTAGTATCAAATAGCGTGCGCGTAGCGCATTAGCTGGCGTTGCTGAATCAAGGAATGAATGCCCGACATTTGGTTTTGGTCAAGCCCCCGTTGGTCCCCCAAATTTGGGGGACGCAAGAAAGTCTTGTTCCCCCCAAAATTGGGGGGCTAGGGGGGCAAAACCATACCCAGAATCAGCAACGCCCATTAGCTGATAGCTGATAGCTGATAGCTTACAGATTAGTTTCATGATTCCTTCACAATTGACATTTAGAATTGTGTATGTTTTCGTGAGAGAAGTTTATAGTTAAAAAAACTGAAAATGGGTCAATCAATTATTGAATTAGTTGATCAGCTTCCAGAGGATAATATAACCGTAACAGTACTGAATGTTCTGGATTTTATTGTTCCGGGGGAATGGGAAAATCTCGTCGGTTTTGACAATACGATTATCTCAATTACAGGGGAAACAGATCCAGATGTGATTGAGTCAATTCGCGCCCGCGCCCTTGAGCTATACGAAGACCCTGATCAGGGATACCAAACAGCTATCTGGATTTACCACACTCTTGACAATACTGACACAGCGATCGCAGCAGCAGCTTTAGCTGACAAAGTCGGGGATACCTTGAGTTGGATCCCATTCTTAGACAAACTGACTCCCAAAGCTGACACCGTTCAATCTATTGACTTGAGTATAAAACTGGTCGGAGAACTGATCGCTCATAGCAAGATTCACGGCCTTGGCTTTAATCCGGTAGATTTTGCTGCTTCTGTGACAGAAAACTATCATAACGAAGCTCTGATGCGGATGGTAGCCTTAGTTTGCATTGATGGTCTAATTCCTCTCGGTGCTGACTTCATCTCTAAAGTCCGAAATAGCCTGGATGAAGGAGGGGAGTCCGCTCTAGAAGATAATCCTGCCTTTGCAGCTCTGAGTGACTCAATTCCTGAATCCGATAAACAGGGATTTATCACTAACACCTTTGATGCAGTTGGTGACTGGATGGATAATTTAATTTCCTCTACTGGGTTAAGCCCTGAGTCACTGTTTGAGCGTCTGGGTGGCTTCATAGAACTTGCTGATGACAAGTTAGACTATGTAGCGGCATTTCTAGACGCTAGTACCAATTGTTATGAGCATACTGGGATTCAAACTGTTGCTCGTCATCTGATTGAGCGGGCAGCTAAAGAGATTTGAGGTAAGCTATCAGCTCTCAGCTCTCAGCTCTCAGCTATCAGCTCTCAGCTCTGAGCTCTCAGCTCTCAGCTCTCAGCTTTTGAATAAGCGATGCAGCGCGGTCTTGGGGGTTCCCACGGGGCTGGAGAGCGATGCAGTGCGGTCTTGGGGGTTTCCCCCACTCGCGCTTTGCATCAAGACAGGTGCGGACGCAGGTTCCGCACACAGACCCATGCGCCACTCGCTATTGCCGTGGTTTCCCCCACTCGCGCTTTGCATCAAGACAACAAGTAAGCATTGGAATAATCCTGACTGAAGTGCCAGCGTCGTTCGCCCCGCGTGGCCAAACGCGCCCCGCGTGGCCTTTTGGCCAAGGCCAAAGCCTGTGCCAAAAAGCTGTTCGCGCAGCGTGAGCCTAATGCTCACGGCTGATAGCTGACGGCACCTCAAGCAGCGTGCGCGTAGCGCATATGCTTACATTTAGGGCACCTTTAAATTATCCCAAATTAGGTTTTTTTTAAGCTGACTGCTGACTGCTGACTGCTGACTGCTGACTGCTGACCCCTTACAATTTTGGCAATTGGGATCAGTAATAGGGAATCATTAATATGACCACGATTCCCCATTGACCGAGGAGCCATTATCGAATAAATATAAAGATTATTTTTTAGGTGCGCCCTTACTTGGCGAATTTAATTCTTAATGGTAAGAGCGCACCTGAATTTATTTTTTCCTCTTTTTGTGGTGTCTAAAGTTTTTTTTACGGGTTAAATTCAAACGTTTAATCATCCTATCGACTGTGGAATGACCAATTAACACACCCGTTTCTTCGGCTAACCAAATCCGGAGTTCATCTAAGGTAGCATCATTGTTTTTGATGACCAGATCTCGGAGAATATTTAATTGCTCTGGGGTAAGTTTTATCGGAGTTTGTTTAGTGCGAACTTTGGGAGCAATATTTCCGGTTTCTCGATACTGTTTGAGTAATTTTTGAACAAAGCTTAAGGCAACATTAAACTGTTTAGCCAGCTTACGTTGAGAGATATTGCCTTGATTATAAGCATCAATAATTTTTTGTCTAAGATCAACAGAGTAGGCTTTCATGGTTTTTGAGGAGAATTATCTGAGCTATCCTCATTGTACCTGACTAGCGTGGGTATTAGCTAGAGCCGATGGGAAAACCTTGGAACCTGGAAAGCTGACAGCCGTCAGCTGACACCTGTAGCTTATTTTATTCAAAAGCTGTTCGGTGTAGCAAGCACTATGGGGATAAACTATTCCCATAGCGTTGTCACAGCCTTTGGCTGATACCTGATAGCCGAACAAGAAGCGTGGGGGTAGCGCACACTTCTTGTTCGGCTTAGTGGCTATGGGTAAGCTACACTGAACAGCTTTTGAATAAGCGATGCAGCAAGGGAACAGGGGAGGCAGTGCCGACCTGTGGGGGGAACTCCCACTCGCGCTTGGGATCAAGACAACAGGTAAGCATCCGAATAATGCTGAGTTACGGACAGCTAAAGGCTGAATGCTGACGGCTGAATGCTGAGGTTTTGACACTCCCCGCCCTGGAAGGACGGGGATTCTTGCTTGGCCTATGGCCACGCTACGCGAACAACGGGGTGACTTGTTATCCCTTGCCGGAGCCAGGAAAAATAGAGGTCTCCTCTCCACAAGCGTGTTTAGTCTTCGACCTAGGTTTCGGTGTGCCGGAAACGAAACCTTAGAAGAGTGGAGCCTTAATCAAAAAGGTTAAAACTTTTTACTCATAGCCGACTAACTATAAAGGCTCCACTCTTCTTACGGTAACTTCTAACCCCACCGTACCTTACCTTTTTTTTACATATAGATAGATACTTTTTTTATCTAATTTTTTTTCATAGACTTTTAAGTCGTTGTCTTGATGCAGTCGCTCATGGGGGAAACCCCCAAGACCGCGCTGCATCGCTAGACCAAATTACGCAATATGTATCTCTTACATATTTTTTACGTTGTCTACTTATGATTAGATAGTATTTATCTAGTGTTTAGTTTTTTGTTTATAATTTTATCATAACACGCAGTGCGAAAACTGTCAAGTTTTAACTTAATCAAGAAAGCCGTCCTATAAGGACGGGGCTTTAAACCCAAAATTTTTGGTAAAAATAGTTAGATAATCAAAGAGCAGACACTAGCAGCTGGGTGATTCAAAGCACGTTTATGATGCAATATCGAAGATTTGGGCGTACAGAATTACAGATGCCAGTCTTTTCCTGTGGTGGTATGCGATACCAGTTCAAGTGGCAGGATGTTCCCAAGGAGCAAATTCCCCAAGATCATCAACAGAATCTCGAAACAACAATCCGCCGTTCTCTAGAGCTTGGCATTCATCACATAGAAACTGCTCGTGGCTACGGTACTTCTGAGATGCAATTAGGAGAGATTTTGCCAAAATTTCCCCGAGAACAACTGATTGTTCAGACTAAAGTTACTCCTAAGCCAGATCCCAAAGAGTTTTGTCGTAAGTTTAATCAATCCCTCGCTTTCCTAAAACTTGACTATGTTGACCTACTGGGAATCCACGGGATTAATACCCCTGAGTTGCTAGATCAGACTATCCGTCCTGGTGGTTATTTAGATGTAGCGCGACAGCTTAAAGCAGAGGGTAAGGTACGGTTTATTGGATTCTCGACTCATGGTCCTACAGATGTGATTGTTAAAACCATTGAAACGGACCAGTTTGACTACGTTAACTTGCACTGGTATTACATTAATCAGTTAAATTGGCCTGCCATTGAAGCCGCTACTCGTCACGATATGGGGGTGTTCATCATTAGCCCTTCCGATAAAGGGGGTATGCTCTATAAACCACCACAACGGTTAGTGGAACTTTGTGCTCCCCTTAGCCCAATGGTGTTTAATGATTTGTTTTGTTTGAGCCATCCCGAGGTCCATACCTTGAGTCTAGGGGCATCTCGACCTTCAGATTTTGATGAACACCTCAAAACTGTAAAACTTCTGGAGCGCTCAGAAGAAGTATTACCGCCGATTTTAGAGCGTTTGGAGTCAGAAGCGATCGCAAAATTGGGAGAAGACTGGTTCCGAAGTTGGGACATTGGCTTACCCACCCATTCAGAAACCCCAGGCGGTATCAATATTCCAGTGATTTTGTGGTTGAGGAATTTAGCGATCGCGTACGATCTGGTAGAGTATGCGAAAATGCGCTACAACCTCTTAACTAATGCGGGTCACTGGTTTCCTGGTGCCCAAGCCAATCGGGTCAGAGAATTAGACCTGAGGCAGTGTTTGCGTAACAGTCCTAATGCTGATACAATACCAGATTTTTTGGAAGATGCCCATAACTTATTAGGGGGTGAACCAGTCAAACGCCTCTCCCAACAATAATTAAACCAACCTATTAATGATTATCAATTGTTAATTGTTAATTTTTAATTTTTAATTAACTATCAACCCAGAAAGATCCAGAAAGATCAGTATTCAACCAGACACCACCTTAGGGACTTGGGTGTAAAAAAAATACAAATTCAAGTAGGGTGGGCAAAGTAATATTCTCTAGAAGACTTATTTGAACCAAACTGTGTCAGCCATGCAAAGCGCGAGTGGGGGAAACCACGCCAGTTGCTCATGGGGGAAACCCCCACAGGTCGGCGCTGCCTTCCCAAGACCGTAATGGTGCGTTTTCCGTAGGCGAATTAAATTCGCCACGGGTCGCACCTCTGCATCGCTTTTTGCCCACCCTACAAGCTAAAAACTGGTATTTTATTTTTTTGCTACTCCCTTAAGTGACGCACTCCCACCGCTAAGCTGGCGCTATAGCGTGGGCTTCTTCATCCGTTCGCCAAAGGCTAGGCCATAGGCCAAAGACTGAGAAGCGATCGAGTGTCCGTGCCGTCCCTTAGGATAGACACGATTTGCTTCGTGGTACTATTGTCCATATCGCCAGATACGACTAGCTTCCCACTACGCCGTTTTATACTTGGGAAAACGCCCAGCCCAAGTCGTTTGAGGTTGATTGCGGCATTCACATCCCGGTCAACCAAAACCTTTTCAACCGGATCGTAATACTTTCTGATTGAGCAATCGGTAAATATAACTTCGTTCCGATAACTCAGAATCATTGATGAATACGCCGGTTTTTGTTTGATAACCACTGCTCCAGCTTTTGAGGCTATGTAGTCCAGTGTGGTTAGAAATTCACCAAACGCCGCGTTAACCCGCGACTTGTTCAGCCCAGACTTAGCCGATTGGCCGTTAGGCAAATACGTCCCATCAGCGGCTTTGTTGGGTTTATTTCGTTTTGTCAGTCCCTTGATATTTAGCAACTCTAGGAAAAACACTTTCTTGCCGGTTTTCACCAGCTTGTGAGCCAGGTTGTAACGGTGATTCATGCGCTGCCTAGCAATGCGTTGATGTATTCGAGATTCACGCTTAGCTAGCTGGCGACGGGCTAATGAACCTTTACTTGAACTCTCCACGGTTTGAAAACACGTGGATTCTAAGCGGATGTCGTTTCGCGGGTTAAAACCACGCTGCACGACGCTTCACGATACGATCTAGATAACGAGTCTAATTTGTACCGTTGTGGCAGG
>NZ_JAAHIG010000251.1:0-13462 GCF_010692305.1 Moorena sp. SIO4G3
ATGGTAAGCATTCAGGTATCAGCCGTTAGCCGTACCCACTATGAATCCATGACTTCCGTGAGAAAGTATAGTTCCTAAAAGAGGTTGTTCGCGTAGCGTGGCCTTTTGGCCAAGGTTTAATCACCGCCTAACCTGTAACCTGTAACCTATAACCTGTAACCTATAACCTGTAACCTATAACCTGTAACCTATAACCTGTAACGGGTTAACCAGATTGCGATTGACCTACGGTCACGCTACGCGAACGCGTTTGCTGAAATTCTGCTAAAATTATTCATTGAAGGTAAAATAACCAGTACCCTTAATCCTAAGGATTGGTCAACAGCTCAAATCCTTAATCCCATCATTTAATCCGATTAGCCAAATTTCACCGGAAAGGGAAAAGGGCTGGCCGCTACTGTAGCCGATTAGCCAACCGCTAAGTCTAGCATCTATGGCTAGCATCTACCAAAAGCATCCTGATACCAGGGAATTTCTACCGTAAGTACTACCGTACCCCATTTAACTGTGACATGCTCCCTCTTAAGAGGAAAATCAAGAGGAAAACACTACCCTCGCGGGTAGCCTAGTCATGTATGCATTCACCCGTCAGCGGTTAGCCGTCAGTGGTCAGTGTTCAGTTGTTGGCCTTTGGTACCTCAAGTAGCTTGCCCATAAGCTGATCGCTGATACGCGACACGCTGATAGCTGAATACTTACCTAGTCTCGCAATTAAACCCTAATAAAACGGGATAAAATGGGATTTAATATCACAAAACAGACATGGAAATTTCGCTAGCGCTAGAGTATAATGGAAATGTAGGACTCAGCCCTAATGATGCCGAAAAAAGTAGGAGCAACAAAGAAGATATCGACTCAAATCGTCCCAGTAGTAGGGATGACTAAGTCTGTTGAGCTTGAGTTGCTGAAGGTAATGAAAAAGCTAGGCGTCGTAAGGGCTGAGTCTTACAACAAACTAGGTAGCATCAATCATTGGGGGATGGACTGGAAAAAGGCTATCCCAGAGGTTAAGAGTTTTAGGACTCCTGACACCTTGGGGTTGCCTGCTAAGCTAATGGATTGGACTATCAACGATGTAGCGAAAGCCATTACAGCCCAACAGGCGGCCTGCACTGATGCTGTAATAAAGAAAATTTACAAAAGGTTTCCTGGAAAAGAGAATCAAAAGACCAGAAAGGAACTTTGCCAACAGCTTAAGACTTTAGCTTTGCTGGATAATCCACTCCTTCACAGACTTATTAGAAAGGAGTTTCAGAGAGGACATTCTTGGGTTAAGAATCAAATAGTTTATCAGCAGGTAGGTTATACCTGTAGACAGCTTTCTCGTAATACTTATCAATTAGAGTTAGCTGGATTAAAGAGAGGAAAAAGGAATAAGATAATTGTCAGATCTAATCGTAAAATCAAAGGTCAGATTAGATTAATCTATGACAACTTGTCACAAAAATTTGAGATTCACTTTCTAGTAGACCATGGAACCGTAGAAATTCCTTCTTATCGCCGCAGTGTAGGAGTAGACAAAGGGTACACGGAGGCTTTCTATGACTCGGAAGGTCGGGCACACGGCAAGAGACTGGGAAAAGCAGCTACCAATAAATCCGATCGAATATGTGCAAAGAACAGGAATAGAGGTAAGCTTTGGGCATTTCACAGAAAGCTAGAAAAACTAGATCCAGCTAAGTCAGCTCGAATATTAAAAAATAATCTTAGTCGAAAGACAGAAAACAAGCGTTATAGGCAAAATCAATCAGAATTGAGAGCTATTATAGGAGCTGCATCTAAATCCCTTTTTAATGGGGAACCACTAAAAGTTTTTGCAGAAGATTTAACACAACCGATCAAAGGAAAACGCCAGTCCAAAGCCATGTCCCGCAAGCTTAATAGTTGGATGAAAGGAGAAATGCGGAACTCCTTGCAGAAATGGGCTAATTGGACCGGCTCGGTTATTACAGAAGTCCAGCCTAGTTACACGTCGCAAATTGACTCCGTGACCGGAACCCTATTGGGACAAAGAAGCGGGGACAGTTTTACCAGATTTGATGGGGTCGTGTTGCAGGCTGACCACAATGCTGCAAAGAACATCCTTGCTCGGGGTACGGACAAGGAAATAACTCGGTATATGAGTAAGACCGAGGTACAAGCAGTGTTGTTGCGTCGTACCGCGCGTTTCTTGAAAGGGATGGGACTGAGTCTGCTTGATGCAGTTGAGCTTGGCTGGCTTGATTGTAAGCATAGTAAAACTCGGGCTTTCAAGCAACTCCTGGTCGAGATACCAGGAACGTCTAGAAAGATGGGTGGTAGGCTTAACTCCAATTGCCGCTAACCACTCCTCACTCAGACCACAATAAACTGCACCTTGACCGTTTGATACCGATTTATCCGGTTTTATTACGGTTTAAGAGTATCTCATACCCAAATTCCCTGATGACCTGCCAGTATGATCTGCTGTCTTAATCCCGATTGCCAGAATCCCATTAATCCGGATGATAACCAGTTTTGCCAAAGCTGTGGTAACAAACTGGTTATCTTGAAAAACCGCTATCGTCCAATTCGACCCATCGGAGATGGGGGATTTTCCAAAACCTATTTGGCAGAAGATAGGGACAAATTGGATGAATACTGTGTGATTAAGCAGCTAGCCCCCCAAATTGAGGGAACGAAGGCACTCAAAAAGGCACGAGAATTATTTGAGCAAGAGGCAAAACAATTGCAAAGGCTGGGACAACATCCCCAAATCCCTACCTTGCTAGCTTACTTTGAGGAAGATCAGCGCTTATATTTGCTCCAAGAGTATATCGAGGGGAAAACCTTAGAGCAAGAGTTGGCAGAAGCAGGAGCATTCAGTGAAGACAAGATTAAGGATGTTTTATTTGAACTGCTAACTATTCTCAAGTTTGTCCATCAACAGAAGGTGATTCACCGAGATATTAAACCAGGTAATATCATTCGCCGTCCTGGTTCGGGTCAAGGATCTGAAAAAAAGAATCAGCTAGTACTAATCGATTTTGGGATAGCCAAGCAATTGAGGGCTACGGTCATGGCTAATATCACTGGCACCACTATCGGTTCCTTTGGCTATGTGCCTATGGAACAAATGGAGGGAGGTAAAGCCTATGCTGCTAGTGATTTATACAGTTTGGGCACGACGTGCTTTCATTTGCTGACCAATGTTCATCCTTGGGATTTGTGGAAGAAACAAGGCTATCGCTGGGTAAATACTTGGCGAAAGTATTTAAAGCAACCGGTGAGTGAACAATTGTGGTGGATAATGGATCGGCTGCTCCCAGAAAGCTATCAGCACCGTTATCAGTCTGTAGACCAAGTTTTGGAGGTGTTGGAGCTTCAGTCTGCGCCCCCCCCGGCTAATCCCTCTAAATCAACCTCTAAGTATCACGAGTCCTTTCTAAATTTTTTAACGTCATTCAGACCAAATAACCAGTTAAAAAAACAAGTGATGATGGGAGGATTTTATTTATTATCTCTAGGATTAATTACTCAAGGATATGGATATTTTAGGTATCAAACCTTTCCCTCTAATTTAAGTTTTTTGATTGCTGGTTTACCCAGCAGCACCTACCTCAAAACTACTCTCAATGGACACTCTAACTCAGTGCGTTCTATTGCTGTTAGTCCTGATAGTAACTATTTGGTAAGTGGTAGTAATGATCATACTGTAAAAATTTGGAATTTGCCGAAAGGTGAGTTAGTTAGAACCCTGAATGGCCATGATGGCAATGTTTATTCCGTCGCTATTACTCCTGATGGAGAAACTATTGTTAGTGGTGGCGATGACAACACTGTCAAGATTTGGAATTTGAAAACGGGTCAGCTCAAAAAGAACCTTACTGGTCATCAGGGCTTTATTAGTTCTGTTGCTATTAGTTCTGATGGAAAAACCTTAGTCAGTGGCAGTTATGACCACACCATCAAAGTTTGGGATTTACCGACGGGTAAGCTAAAACAAACCCTGACAGGGGAAACAAATTGGGTTAGTTCGGTGGTGATTAGCCCTGATGGCAAAACATTAGTTAGTGGCAATGGTGGCAATACGATCAGAATTTGGGATTTGGATACAGGTGATCTAAAAAAGACCCTGACTGGTCATAGAGATTCCGTTGTTTCTATAATCATTAGTCCTGATGGCAAAACCTTATTTAGTAGTAGTTTAGACCGTAATATTAAAATTTGGGATTTGACAACTGGGGAATTAAAAAATACCTTGACTGGACATATATACTATGTTCATTCTCTGGCGATTAGCCCCGATGGTAAAACCTTGGTTAGTGGTAGTGCTAATAATACCATTAAGGTTTGGAATTTAGAAACAGGGGAGTTAAAAAATACCCTCACTGGTCATACAAACTGGGTGAGTTCTCTGGCGATTAGTCCCGATGGAAAAACCTTAGTCAGTGGCAGTAGAGATGATAGTATTAAAGTTTGGAATTTGCCTTAATTTATGACAGTAAGCTGGTTTAATTGAAAGTTTTAGGTTATGAGAGCAAGGGAGCAGGGAGCAGGGAGCAGGGAGCAGGGGGAAAGGGTTTGATTTTTTGTATAACTGAAGAATATCTAATTTAAATCCACAACAGCTGAAAGGATAAACTGTAAAATTTAAACGGTAAACTGTAAAGTGTAAACCGTTAATAAAATTTAAATGCATACCTGGCACTGGGACACTTGGAATAATTTGCCCTATTTAACGAGTAGCCTATTGAACCAATGGAATCACGGCTTCTTCACCTCAGCATTTTCTCCCCGTTCTCCTGAAGAAATGGTCGATGTACTCCAGCCTGATGCCCAGGTGTATCGAGTGAAACAGGTCCACGGCAATACAGTACTGACTCCTGGGGAAATTGAAAGTACCCAAAACGGTGAGCCAGACTCCAATAAACCACCGGCTGATGGTATTATAAGTGAGGAAGCTAAGCAAGCTGTGTGGGTTTGTACGGCAGATTGTACGCCCTTACTGATTGGGGATATGGAAACTGGACAGGTAGCAGCAGTTCATGCGGGTTGGCGGGGTACTGCTCAACGGATTGTTCCTAATGCGATCGCACGATTGCTAGACAATGGTAGCCGTAAAGAAAATCTACGCATTGCTCTCGGTCCAGCAATTGCAGGGGAATGCTATCAGGTATCAGAAACCGTGGCGGCTGAAGTGGGAGCTAGTATTGTATCTACTGATCAAGGGGATAGCACCGAATCAATTCTGGGGGTGTTGCAGCAGCTAGACGACTCCCCGATATTAGATGACCCCAAACCCGGACGAGTACGCTTGGATGTGCGGCGAGTCAATGTCTTACAGTTGGAACAATTGGGCATTGATTCAGAACAAATTGCGATCGCACCCCACTGCACTTACTCGGAACCGGAGCGTTTCTTTTCCTATCGCCGTAATCAACTTAAGAAAGTTCAGTGGTCTGGTATTATTAGCTATTGAAGCTAGGCCAAAGCCTGGCAACGGAACCGGTACGACAATAGCAAAGAAACGTCCTTGAATCCATGCCACGCACCCCTAGATTAACGTTTGACCGGGGAACTCTGATTTTGCATCCACCACCGAGGGGCAACGCTTGGGTGGAATATGCCACTTGGGATGATCGGGTAGAGAAGTTTCGGATTAGAGGAATTCACTATCGTCCTCTGGTAGAAACCTTACTCAGAGAAAAGGTTGATTTTATTGATGATGCTAGGGAATTTGTGCCTCTGCCACTAGTATCTAGTTTTGAGATGGAACCTTATCCCCATCAACGGGAAGCTCTGTTGGCATGGAAGCGAGCCGGTCGTCAAGGGGTAGTGGTGCTACCAACGGGAGCAGGTAAGACTTATCTGGCTCAGTTGGCAATGCAAGACACTCCTCGTAGTACCATAGTTGTGGTACCAACCCTAGATTTAATGCACCAGTGGTATGCTCAACTGGAAGCAGCCTTTCCAGATGTGGAGGTGGGAGTGTTGGGGGGTGGTTCTCGCGATCGCACGCCTATCCTGATCGCCACCTATGATAGTGCCACTATTCATGCGGAAACGTTAGGGAATCGGTACGCTTTGGTGATTTTTGATGAGTGTCATCACTTACCTACGGATTTTTATAAGGTGATTGCGGAATATGCGATCGCACCCTATCGGTTAGGACTGACAGCAACCCCAGACCGCTCCGATGGCCGTCATTGGGACCTTAATGGTTTGATAGGACCAGAGGTTTATCGGAAAAGCCCTGATCAATTGGCGGGTTTGGCCCTAGCTGACCATAAGGTAATTCAGATTAAGGTCAAGCTCTCCCAAAAAGAACGCGATCGCTATAATTCTTGCATGGCGTTGCGCAATGATTTTTTGAGGACCTCCAACATTCATCTCGGCAGTATTAAAGGTTGGCAGCAGTTTGTGATGGCAAGTGCGCGATCGCAAAGCGGACGCCGTGCCATGTTAGCTCACCGGGAAGCCAAAGAAATTGCTTTGGGTACTGATGGAAAATTAAGGATTTTGCTAGATTTACTGGCTCAGCATTACCCAGAGAAGATGTTAATTTTTACCAATGGTAATGCTACACTTTATCGCATTTCTCAAGAGTTATTAATTCCCGCGATTACTCATCAAACTCCAGTCAAAGAGCGTCATGATATTTTGAAGCGATTTCGGGAGGGAGAGTATCGCTGTTTAGCCGCATCCCATGTATTGAATGAGGGAGTCGATGTACCCGATGCGCGAGTAGCGATTATCCTATCAGGGACCGGTTCATCTCGGGAATATATCCAGCGCTTGGGTCGGGTATTGCGTAAAGGTAAAGATGGGGAGAAGGTAGCGTTATTGTATGAAGTAGTAGCCGAGGATACCTCTGAAGAACGGACCTCTTGGCGTCGCCATGGTGGTGGTAGCAAGAATGAACCGCGAAGGCGCAAACAGCCCGAACGGGCGAAGACGGGTAAGCAGTTGGAACTCTTGCCAGAGAAGGGCTATCAAGTGAAGCCTAGGAGTAGCCCCAGGGCGGCTGAGTCTAAGGGGAAGTGGGGAGATGAGGATGATGAGTTTTAAGTGGGATGATCTGGTAATAATAATGGAGTATTGCCCCTATTCCTAAATCTAGGGGGTTACGGGGACAATAGTGACATACTCCCACACTGAATCGAAGATTACAGTGTGGGCTTCTTACCAACTCCAGCCATTGCTTCGGATACTCGGTAAGCTTTATTAACGACACGGGATGCCCCTCCGTGCCGGAACAATACAATAAGTTCTCTTTTTTAGGAACGTAGGTGTCTGACAAACCAGCATTTTCGGCTTTGTTTATCAGTACATATATTATAGCAATTTTATAATACCCTGTGCAAAATTCATCCCACACCTATGCTACGCATTAGGTGTGGGGCTTCTTTTGCCGGACAGCTAACTAAATTTACTAAGTTCTATTGAACCTAAAACATTACATGAGCAGAGTTGTTAATATCAAAATCAGTCGAGCCTTGGAAGACAGCAATTAAGTCCCCGTTGTACAATAGATTGTTGCCAGACAGCGTGTAAATCGCATTATCGATATCAGCCTCCGAACCACCGAGCTGAACTTTATCACCTTCTGCCCCATTAAAGTCAGTAATTTTGGCGTACCCCGAATTATAATCACCAAAGTAGCCAATCTCCGTGCCAAAAGCATTCTTACCTAATACGAAGGTATCCGCCCCCGTGCCACCAGTTAAAATGTCCAGTTCCCCTTGACTACTAGCTTTATAACCCTGGAGAGTGTCATTGCCAGAGTCACCAAATAGGGAGTCGTTGCCAGAATAACCAAATAGGGAGTCGTTGCCTAAGTCACCAATCAGCAAGTCGTTGCCAGGGTCACCAATTAGCAAGTCCTTGCCAAGGCCACCAAATA
Organism: Moorena sp. SIO4G3; assembly: GCF_010692305.1. NCBI lineage: Bacteria > Bacillati > Cyanobacteriota > Cyanophyceae > Coleofasciculales > Coleofasciculaceae > Moorena > Moorena sp. SIO4G3. The sequence goes on from NZ_JAAHIG010000251.1 coordinate 7,865, forward strand.
GGGAGTCGTTGCCAAAACCACCGCTAAGGATGTCATTACCACCATTCCCATACAAGTCATCATTGCCAGAATTCCCCGAGAGCACGTTGTTGTTATCTTTACCAACGATGGTGTTGTCGAGAGTGTTACCGTAGCCGTAGTGAGCACTTTCAGTCAAGATCAACTTTTCCACGTTGGGGTTGATTTCTAGGGTGTAGTCGATGGAGGAGATGATTGTATCAATACCCTCATTGGGGTTTTCAGTGACTACATCTCCCGGGCTGTTAACCACATAGGTGTCATCGCCCGTGCCACCATACATTGAGTCGTTGCCAGAACCACCATCAAAGTAGTCGTTACCAGCGCCACCATACATTGAATCGTCACCAAGATCATCAAAAAGGTAGTCATTACCAGAGCCACCATCTAAGAAGTCGTTGCCTGTACCACCATAAAGGGTGTCGTTGCCAGCCTCACCCTTTATGGTGTCGTCACCATCAAAACCAAAGATACTGTTGTCACTAGAGTCACCACAAAGGTTGTTGTTGTTGTTGTCGCCGTTACCGGGATTTGCCATGTCATTTATTTCCTATCGATTGCAATTGTTTGAAAAGTTGTGAATTGTTCTGTTCGGAAAGATTCCCCCTATTTGTCTGAGTTACATCAAGAAAAATTTTTCAAGAAATACTCATTCTTAATAGTGGAACTTAAGATACCGAGTTTATGGGTAAGTCAAGGGTAATCTTGATCAACAATCCTGATTTTGACCGTTACATATTTCCAAAAAATCACAAAAATGCCTCTGTTAGTAGCGTAAAAAACCTGATTACTCAACGCTACTAAATCGTGATTTTATTGATAATATGTTGATTGATTAACAGGTCAGTTCATCTAACAATCAAGTCGATCAAGTCAATTCGTTAGACCCTATCGATCCCTTGATTAGTGGAGCACCATGAACTGATATATCCAAGACAGATAGTTTTAATCTGGATCTAAGTAATTAGCGCTTCAATTAAGTATTGCTATTGATGGCTTAATTAGATCCAATTGGATTATATATCTTACTCGGATAAAAATTATAACGTTTACAAAAAACTCACTAAATCTTTAACTATATAAAGCTTTGATAAAGATGATATGAAATTAGATATAACAGTTCTCAATTCGGTCCAAAGGTGCCCAGACAGGTAAGCAGTTTGAGTTCCAGGGGTGATCAGCTTAACAATAGGAGTAGCCCCAAAGGAGCGGAGTCCAAGGGGCGGTTCAAAGAAGGATGATCAGTTTTGAGTGGGATGATTAGGTAATAATAATGGAGTATTGCCCCGATTCCCAAATCAAGGGATTAGCGGGGCAATACTAACTAAACTTACTAAGTCCTATTCAAGCTAAAATATTGTATCAAGCTTAAGATTAAAGCTGGTGTCATCTTGGAAGACACCAATTAAGTCTCCCTTGTAATATAGAGCTGTGTCCTTTGCTGATGTACCACTAAAATTGAAACTCTTATTGACAGTGTAATCACTAATACCACCACCGAGGCGAACTTTATCACCTTCTTTCCAATCAAAGTCAGTGATGGTGGCGTATCCCGAGCCAAAATCACCAATGTAGCCAATCTCGGTGATATAACCATTCTTACCTAAGACGAAGGTATCCTTACCTGTGCCACCAGTTAGAATGTCCCGTTCCTTTTGACTACTACGTTGATAACCCTGGAGAGAGTCATTCCCAGAGCCGCCGGTCAGGGTGTCGTTGCCAGAGCCACCAATTAGAGTGTCGTTACCAGAGTAACCAGAGAGGTAGTCGTTACCAGAGGAACCAGAGAGGTAGTCGTTGCCAGAGCCACCATAAAGGGTGTCCTTGCCAGAGCCACCATAAAGGGTGTCCTTGCCAGAGCTACCATAAAGGGTGTCGTTGCCTAAGCCACCAGAAAGGTAGTCGTTGCCAGCGCCACCAGAGAGGTAGTCGTTGCCTAGATCACCATAAAGGGAGTCATTACCACCATTCCCATACAAGTAGTCATTGCCAGATTTCCCCCAGAGGTAGTTGTTGGAATTGTTACCACTGATGCTGTTGTTGAGGCTGTTACCGTAGCCGGAGTAAGCACTACCAGTCAGAGTCAAGTTTTCCAGGTTGGCTCCTAGGGTGTAGCTGATGGAGGAGTAGACTGTATCAATACCCTCATTGACGTATTCGGTGACCACATCCTTGGTGCTGTCAACCACATAGCGGTCATTGCCCGTGCCACCATACATCCGGTCACTGCCTGTACCACCATTCAGGTAGTCATTGCCAGAGCCACCATAGAGGTAGTCGTTGCCTAAGCCACCATAAAGGTAGTCGTTGCCAGAGCCACCAGAGAGGGTGTCATTACCAGCATTCCCATACAAGGAGTCATTACCTGAAGACCCCCAAAGGTAGTTGTTGTAACTGTTACCACGGATGATGTTGTTGAGGCTGTTACCGTAGCCGTAGTAAGCATTACCAGTCAGGGTCAAGTTTTCCAGGTTTAATCCTAGGGTGTAGCTGATGGAGGAGTATACTGTATCAATACCCTGATTGAAGTATTCGGTGACCACATCCCCGGTGCTGTTAACTACATAGCGGTCATTACCCGTCCCACCATACATCCAGTCACTGCCTGTACCACCATCTAGGTAGTCATTGCCAGAGATACCATAGATATAGTCGTTGCCAGAGCCACCATAGAGGTAGTCGTTGCCTACATCACCGCTAAGAGTGTCATTACCACCATACCCATACAAGTAGTCATTCCCAGAATACCCCCGGAGGAGGTTGTTGGAATTGTTACCACTGATCCTGTTGTTGAGGCTGTTACCGTAGCCGGAGTAAGCACTACCAGTCAGGGTCAAGTTTTCCAGGTTGGCTCCTAGGGTGTAGTTGATGGAGGATTCGACTGTATCAATACCCTGATTGACGTATTCGGTGACCACATCCTTGGTGCTGTTAACCACATAGCGGTCATTGCCCCTGCCACCATACATCCGGTCACTGCCTGTACCACCATCAAGGGTGTCATTGCCAAAGCCACCAGAGAGGTAGTCGTTGCCGCCCTTACCCTCGAGACGGTCATTACCACTATCACCGTATAGGGTGTCGTTTTTCTTGGCACCAATCAGGGTATCGTTGCCACCATTACCGGACATTGTCCAAGACTTCCATTTCTTGAATATGAACCCACGTTCTTTGTGTGCTTTTTTGTAGTTATTTGAGTTGTTACCATAGTAACTTCCCATGTCATTTGCTCCTTATCGATTGCAATTGTTTGAAAATTTGTGGATTGTTCGATTCGGAAAGATTCACCCTATTTGTCGGAGTTATATCCTGAAAAGTTTTTCAAGAAATACTCATTATTAATAGTGGAACTTAAGATACCCAGTTTATGGGTAAGTCAAGGGTAATCTTGATCAACAATCCTGATGTTGACCGTTACATATTTCCAAAAAATCACAAAAATGCCTCTGTTAGTAGCGTTAAAAACCTGATTACTAAACGCTACTAAATCGTGATTTTATTGATAATATGTTGATTGATTAACAGGTCAGTTCATCTAACAATCAAGTCGATCAAGTCAATTCGTTAGACCCTATCGACCCCTTGATTTATGGAGCACCATGAACTGATATATCGAAGACAGATAGTCTTAACCTGGATTTAAGTAATTAGGAGTTAAATCAACTCTTGCTATTGATGGCTTACTTAGATCCAATTTGATTGTAGATCTAACTCAGATAAAAATTATAACTTTTACAAAAAAATGACTAAACCTTTAACTAGATAAAACTTTTATAAATATGATATAAAATTATGCATAACAGTTCTTAATTCGGTCCAAGGGGGCTCAGAAAGGTAAGCAGTTGGATTTCCAGGGGTGATCAGGTTAACAATAGGAGTAGCCCCAAAGGAGCGGAGTCCAAGGGGCGGTTCAAAGAAGGATGATCAGTTTTGAGTGGGATTATTAAGTAATAATAATGGAGTATTGCCCCCATTCCCAAATCTAGGGATTAGGGAGGCAATACTAACGAAACTTACTAAGTCCTATTCAACCTAAAATATTGCATCAGAGTTAATATTAAAACTGGTGTCATCTTGGAAGACGGCAATTAAGTCCCCCTTGTAATATAGGGTTGTATCCAGTGCTGAGCTACCACTAACATTAATAAGGTTAAACACAATGTAATCACTGATACTACCACCGAGGCGAACTTTATCACCTTCTGTCTGATTAAAGTCAGTGATTGTCGCGTATCCCGAGTTAGCATCACCAATGTAGCCAATTTCGGTGCCAAAAGCATTCTTACCTAAGACGAAAGTATCCGTACCTGTGCCACCAGTTAAAGTGTCCTGTTGGCCGGAACTACTACCTTGATAACCCTGGAGAGAGTCATTACCAGAGCCACCGGTCAGGGTGTCGTTGCCTGTACCACCATAAAGAGTGTCATTACCAGAGTTACCAAATAGGAAGTCGTTGCCAGAGTCACCATAAAGGTAATCGTTGCCAAAGCCACCATAAAGGGTGTCGTTGCCAGAGCCACCACGAAGGGTGTCGTTGCCAGAGTAACCAGAGAGGTAGTCGTTGCCAGAGCCACCAGAGAGGTAGTCGTTGCCTACATCACCATAAAGAGAATCATTACCACCATTCCCATACAAGGAGTCATTGCCAGATTTACCCCAGAGGTAGTTGTTGGAATTGTTACCACTGATGATGTTGTTGAGGCTATTACCGTAGCCCGAGTAAGCACTACCAGTCAGGGTCAAGTGTTCCAGGTTAGCTCCTAGGGTGTAGCTGATGGAGGAAGAAACCGTATCAATACCCTGATTGAAGTATTCGGTGACCACATCCCCGGTGCTGTCAACTACATAGCGGTCATTGCCGGTGCCACCATACATCGAGTCACTGCCTGTACCACCATTTAGGTAGTCGTTGCCAAAGTAACCATAAAGACGGTCGTTACCAGAACCACCATAAAGGGAATCGTTGCCAGAGCCACCACTGAGGTAATCATTACCGCTGTTACCGGAAAGACGGTCGTTACCATCATCACCATATATGCTGTCGTTTTTCGGGCCACCAATCAGGGTATCGTTGCCACCATTACCGGACATTGTCCAAGACTTCCATCTCTTGAATGGCCAAAAACCTTCTTTGCGTGCCTGGAAGTAGTTGTTTGAGTCGTTACCGGTATAAGTTCCCATGTCATTTGCTCCTTATTGATTGCTATTGTTTGACAATTTGTGGATTGTTCTATTCGGAAAGATTCACCCTATTTGTCTGAGTTGTATCCAGAAAAGTTATTCAAGAAATACTCATTTTTAATAGGAGCGGTTTTGCTCAGAGCATGGTGTTTTTACTTGCTCTATATACTCATCACTAGTAATTCGGATTTTTATGCAAAACTTTCCGGAAAATTTTAACTATATATAATTCATTAACCGCGAACCCCCAAACAGTCTCAAGGAGTAGAGACGGGTAAGCAGTTGGAGTTATTGCCAGGGGTGATCAGGTCAACCATAGAAGTAGCCCCAGGGCGGCTGAGTCCCAGGGGCTGTGGTCAGAGGAAGATGATCAGTTTTGAGTGGAATGATCAGGTAATA
>NZ_JAAHIG010000252.1:0-13329 GCF_010692305.1 Moorena sp. SIO4G3
TTGATTAACTTCGCTAGTAATGACTATCTGGGACTGGCAGGCTCACCTCCTTTAATCGCAGCAGCAGTTACTGCTACTAAGGACTATGGTACTGGCAGCACTGGTTCGAGATTACTTACTGGACACCGGGAACTGCATAGAGAATTGGAAAATGCGATCGCATCTCTCAAACAAACTGAAGATGCGATAGTCTATAGCTCTGGGTATTTAGCAAATATAGGTACGATTGCAGCGTTAGTAGGGAAACGGGATTTAATCCTAGGGGATCAATACAACCACTCCAGCCTTAAAAATGGGGCAATTTTGAGCGGTGCCCAGGTAATCGACTATGATCACTGCAATATGGCTTCTTTGCAGAGTCAACTGATTCAATACCGACAACAGTACCGCCGCTGCTTAATTGTTACTGATAGCGTCTTTAGCATGGATGGTGATTTATGCCCCTTGCCTGAGCTATTAGGGTTGGCCAACCAATTTAATTGTATGCTCCTGGTGGATGAAGCCCATGCTACGGGAGTTTTGGGCGCTACAGGCGCTGGGTGTGTGGAACATTTTGGCTGTACTGGAGAAACGATTATTCAAGTGGGCACCCTCAGTAAAGCTTTGGGTAGTTTGGGAGGGTATGTGGCTGGTTCGGCAGTTTTAATTGATTTCCTCCGAAATCGTTCTCCTAGCTGGATTTACACCACTGCTTTATCTCCAGCAGATACAGCAGCAGCATTGGCAGCAATCCAAATTGTCCAACAAGAACCAGAACGGTGCGCTCAACTGAGGAATAATGTAGAGATTCTCAAACAGTTAATTACTCAGCAGTTGCCTAATCTCAACTGTTTGCCCTCTGAGTCGCCTATCCTTTGCATTTCCATAAATAGTGCTACTGAGGCTCTTGCTGTTGGCGAAACATTGAAAGCAGCTGGTATCTTCGCCCCTGCTATTCGTCCTCCTACAGTGCCTACCAGTCGAATTCGGATCTCAGTTATGGCAACTCATACACTGGATCATTTCGAGCAGTTAGTTGCTGCTTTGGAGACCTGTCAGCTATAGCGCTTATTTATAATGGCGCTCATTTTGGGTCAGACCTAAAAATAGGTAATAAAACACGAGTTGGATAATCTCCTCCACAACTCACCTTCAAAGTAATAATCTGAGCATCCATCAATCGACTTTCACCAGGGAAAGCCCCGGTGCCGGAATTCACTGGATAAGCGGGAAAACAAGCCCCACTCAGACTTAAGCGCAACTGATTTCCTTTAGCAATACGCACACAAGTTGCCTGCAATCTAATCCGCCACGGATTAGTAGTATTGTCCCCAGGATTCACCCGCCGATATCCTTGAGTGACATTGTAAACCCTGCCATCAGGATGGACTTCCGACAAAACTGCACAGATATCAAAACTGGGAGTATCAGCGGTGCAAAACACCTCGGATACTACATCCCCTACCAAATGTAAATCTTCTGCTAAGGGTTCAGAGGTGTAGGTTAAAACATCTGTGCGACAATCTATGGCAGTGCGATCGCATGAACCGACTGGCATCCCTGCATGACCCCCCATTGCTGGAACTGGACGCCAAGGGTCATGAACTAATAGATCACAGGATAGATCATAGGTATGCTGGATTTGGGATACTCCCTCTGTCTCCGATGGCTGTTGCATTTCTTGAGACTTTTCTGGCACTAATTTTCCAGAATCTTCCCTGACACTGGCTAAACCGGAAGTTACCAGATAATAAGATTTCTGATTGCCATCAGGCCAACTATCAAAATAACGCCACCGATTAGTTCCCATCTCAAATAGACAAACAGGCGGTTGCTCAAGCACCTTGGTATCAATTCCCTTGAGGAACTGGTCAAACCAACGCACTTGCAAGCCATCAACGGGACTATTCGCCTGGAGACCATAATCCACTGCTCCCACTTTACGCCCCCAAGGCAGGTGCGCCCAAGGTCCAATGATCAGATGCTGGGGCGAACTGGCATGAGATGCCATATCTTTATATAAATGAAGTGTCCCTCGCAAAAATGGGTCAAACCATCCCCCAATGTGTAACATGGGCATGTCTACATCCTGCATCATTCCCTTGGGAGATAGTTTTTCCCAGTATTCATCTGGGTGAGGATGGTCTAACCAGTCGTGATAAAAGGAGTCTGGTGCTAAGTCTTGGAGAATTTGAGGGCGAGCCGGAATTGGGTCATACAGGGGTAAATTCCGAGATGCTGCATACAGCAGTTGATAGGCTTGCTCATCTGACCGCAATCGTGCCGTTTCTGTTGCTAATTGTATCGCCCAACCCAGATTAGCTTGTAAACAAAACGCTCCTCCCTCATAGGCCCAATCGCTGTATAAATCATAGCCAATCATCGCTGGACAGATAGTTTTCAGAGCCTTGGGATAGCTTGCAGCAGCGTACAGTTGAGTCATCCCCTGATAGGAAAAGCCATACATGCCCACATCCCCAGTGCTACCGGGTAAAGTTGCTGCCCAGTTAACACTATCAAAGCCATCTTCTACTTCGTGGGCAAACAAATCAAACTTACCGTCTGAAGTGCCCCTCCCCCTGACATCTTGAATCACCACAATGTAACCCTGGGCAGCATACCAAGTGGGATGAGCATAGACTACCGTAGATGCGATCGCTTTTCCATAGGGTTGCCGCATCAGCAACACCGGAAACTCACCAGCACTATCGGGACGGTAGATATCCGCATCCAGCCGTACTCCATCCCGTGTTACCATTGATGCTGTTTCTTGTTTAACCTTCAACCTTCCAACCTGCTACCTGTAACTTATAGTCATCCCAACATGGGGATAGCTACAAAATTCATCAACAAACTTACTATAATTACCCCTACTATATTTAACACTAATCCTACCTTAGCCATGGTAGAAATTGGGAAATATTCCTGAGAGTAAACAATTGCATTGGGAGCAGTTGCCACTGGCAGCATAAACGCGAAGGAAGCCGAAATTGCAGCAGGCCACATCAACAAAGCAGGTGATACATTTATAATCGGTGCAGCAGTAGCTAAAATAGGCATAATCAGAGCTGTGGTTGCTGTATTCGAGGTCACTTCTGTCAAAAAGGTCATAAATACACAGATGCAAACCACCATCAAAACCGTTGAAAGTCCCTGCAATCCAATTTGTAAATTATACCCTAGGAATTGAGATAATCCTGACGCAGCAAACCCTTTAGAAATTGCAATTCCGCCCCCGAATAGCAGCAATATTCCCCAAGGAATTTTCACAGCCGTTTCCCAATCTAGGAGGTTGATTTGCTCTCCCGTCTCTGTTTTCACAGGAAGTATAAACATGATAACAGCAATTAGGGCAGCCACACTGGAATCATGAACAAAGTTAGCCACGCCCAGATAGGTTGCCCAACCCGTTAATGTAAAGGAACCGATGGTGATATCTGCCCTAAAAATCCACAACAATGCCATTAACCCAAATAAAATGGCAACGTATTTTTCTCCCTGAGACATTTTCTCCAGTTTCTGGACTTCTTTGTCTGGAATATTAAAATAGTCTGAGGATAAACTGTTATTATCAAGCTTGACTATTATTTTAGTTAAATATATCCAAGTTAACAATATAAATATCAAAACAGCTGGCACTCCCACCATCATCCATTGAAAAAATGTAATGGCGTTATTTTCTGGAAAATTTTCTTTAAATTGTGCCAAGAATATCAGGTTAGTTGGCGTCCCGATCGGGGTTCCAATTCCACCAATATTAGCTGCGTAGGCAATTCCCAGCATTAGGGAAGTTCCCAGAGTTTTCCCTACATCAATATTGGGATTAGCAAGAGCCGTTTGTTCGATAATAGAGATAGCTATTGGCAGCATCATCAAGGTTATAGCTGTATTTGCTATCCACATCGACAATACTGCTGTTGCTAGCATAAACCCCAAAATTAACCTGGTCGGTTTGGTACCAACAACGCTAATAATGTGGAAAGCAATCCGCTGATGTAGGTTATATTTTTCAACCGCTTTAGCAATAAAAAAAACTGCCATCAATAACAATACTACATCAGAAGTATAGGCGGAAGCAACCTCTTCAGCAGAAACAATTCCTAAAAAGGGGAATAAACCCAAGGGAATTATCGAGGTGGCCGCAATCGGGATAGTTTCAGCAATCCAAAAAACTGCCATGAGAAGCGTTGCTCCTAGCATTCTCACAGCAGTTGGTGGTAAATTTTCAGGGAGTAATCCTGGAAAAAATGAAAGGAGCCAGCATAGGGTAAAAATACTAACTCCTAGGTAAAAGCTTTTTTTCATCAATAGGACTTACGCAGTATAGCACTACGCGCAAGGCAAAAGGCTTGCATACAAAAGGCAAAAGGCAAAGGTGCGCTTTCCGTAGGCGAATTAAATTCGCCACGGGTCGCACCTAAAAGTTGAATAAAAAAGCTTTTCAGCTTGTATCAACGTCATAACTTTAATGGGTAGTGCTATAACTCTACGCTGAGACGTAACCCATAAGCTGTTCGCGCACGCGTGTGCGTAGCACATAAGCTGATAGCTGATAGCTGATAGCTGATAGCTATCAAGTGATTAACAGTCCCAGATATCTAGCTATTAAATTCTTCAACAAGCTACCAACACATCTTGACCCCCAAGCACTCTCATATCCTCTTCATCGAATTCAACCGGTGTACCACTGCGAACTAGTTCAGCAAAGTCCTCATTAGGCACCATCCAGCACAGGGTATACAAACGCTCAGTCCCAGTATTTCTAATTTCATGAATTCCTGTAGGGGGAACTAATAAGGTATCTCCAGTCCGCAGCGTAACGATTTTGCCATCACAGCTGGCTAACCCTTGACCCTTGAGGATATAGAACATTTCTACTCCAATTTTATGATAATGGAGCGGAGTCTTTCCTCCTGGCTCAAAAATCTCTACACAAAATGTTATTGAAGCATTAGCACTGTCTGGATCGAACACAATGGCTAAGCGATTTTTATCCTGGGGACTAATACGATAAGCTTGGTAGTCTTTGGGAGACCTAACTACCGGAATCATGCAACGATTATCCATGGTTGAGTTATTACTGTTGAGGGTTGACTGTTGAAAATTTAATTGATAACTTAATTAGTTAAGTGCTTTCAGAGTTGTCGGAGAATCTTTGACCAACTCAAAGCAAAGCATTGATTAGAATTGTAAGTGGTAACTTTTAGGGAATAATCTTAGTCAATAATCTAGTAAGATAGTCGCCGCATAGTCTTAGACTAGTTGCAGTTTACTTTATCTACCAATCCCTAGCTATTAAATTTAATATTATCTAAATTTTTGTGGGGCGATTGACTTAATCCGGGACAGTTTGTAAAGAAATATGAAATAGCCCTTGAATTCCCCTAAACCCCACAGCCGATAATTCACATTTTTTTTAGGGTGATTGACTTAATTAATTCGGGACAGTTTGTAAAGAAATATGAAATAGCCCTTGAATTCCCCTACACCCCACAGCCTATACTCGACCTTAACCAGCAATCTTGATTTGTCTCTAGGTACTGAATATAGAGGGGTTAGGTAATAAGCGGGTTTGTATCTGGGTTTTAAACACACGAATTGCCGAAAAAGGCTTGCATACAAAAGGTAAAAGGCAAGAGTGGCAAGATATACGGAGTTTTATTGGAGAGTAAAAAAATACCATACAGGTTTACAGGGAGCAGGTCTTGCGTTGCTGAAACATTAGTACTATGTCCCATGAGCGCAAGCAATTACCCATTAGGGGGCTATAGATAATGTAAAAATATTATGCATAAGTGAGATGCTGCCGGGTGCATCTCCTAAAAGTTGTTTGACAAGGTGGTGCGTTACGGGGCGGGCTGTCTAAACCCTGGCGCTTGAGCGGAAAGCGATGCAGAGGTGCGACCCGTGGCGAATTTAATTCTTAATGCGGAAAACGCACCATTACGGTCTTGGGGGTTTCCCCCACTCGCTATTGCATCAAGACAATGAGGCCCCCCCTAACACACCCTACGCAACTTTTTTACAAATATGAGATGCACCCGATGCTGCCCCTATTACCTATTACCCATTACCTATTACCTATTACCTATTACCTATTACCCAAATAAGCGTACAAATGTTCTGCATAAGTGATATGCTCCCGGTTTACATCTCATTTATAAACCCTGTATATGATCTCAGAATAGTTACCTTTAAGAAAAATCTCCCCATCTCCCTATCTCCCCATTTCCCTATCCTCTCATCCCCCTATCGTCTCATCTCTCCTGCTAAGGGTGATCGGCTTTTGATTCAGTAGCGATCGCTTTTTTTAAGCCCTAAGCTGCTACACTCTAGCGTTTATCGTAGCTATGAGGTACACATTATTTTTGCCCTCTTCCCTCTTCCCTCTTTCCTATTATATGCTCCGAAGTCCCTGCTCCCTGCTCCCTAAAAACCATAACTTTGTACCTCACAAGCGTAGAATTGCTATAGTATTAATACTCTACCTTATCGGTTTTTTCTTGCCATTCTTGGAAAGCTCTTAAGGCTTCATCCCGCATTAATTGAATGATTGGGAGTTTGCGATCGCTTATGGGCAAGTCCAATTCCTCGTAAATGAATTGGTCATCAAATCCAATTTGAGCGGCATCAGCTTTAGTATTGGCATAGTAAACCTTGTCCAGCCTAGCCCAGTAGATCGCCCCGAGGCACATTGGGCATGGCTCACAGCTAGTATAGAGTTCGCAACCGGTCAGTTGAAAAGTCTGTAAGACCTTGCAGGCATCACGGATAGCTACAATTTCAGCATGTGCCGTAGGATCATTAGTGGAGGTGACTTGATTATGAGCTTTGGCAATAATCTCTCCATCCTTGACAACCACTGCTCCAAACGGACCTCCCTTTCCAGACCTAACGCTGATCACAGATAGAGCAATGGCCTCGTTCATAAACCGACTGTTGGGCTGTGTCATGAATTTCCATGGTTTAGAATTCTCGCTTCGCCATCATACCTCAGTAGTCAGGAGCGGAATTTTGAAGAAGGTGGGTTACGGCACTTTCCAAGACTGATTGATAATCTCTCAAATCCTGGCCGCGCCTAACCCACCCTACGGAATATCTAGGGGTTTGCCTTAACCTAGGGTCATTTTGATGTGCTCCATCATTTTCTGCTTCCTAGCCTCTGATAAGGAAGGCTGCTTTACAGGCAGTTCCGTAGTTTTCTGCAGGTGCTCCATGATTTTCTGTTTGCGTTGTTCTTCTGAAGTAGCCATAGTTAATATGTTGAGAAATATTGTATTACATTAATTTATGTTAAGATTTATCGGCTCATATGGCAAGGTCAAATCCCCATATTTCCCTAATGCTTCAAGCTGCTGGAGTGTCTGGAGTGCTCAACCCAGCACCTGTTGAGCTTTCTTGATATTTGATATAATATTCAGTCTTAAATTCCATCCCGAAGTTCTTGTCAATAACCTGGTAGTTTCGATTCTGTTCGCGAAGCGGTTGCAAAGGAACATGGCTTTTTGGAAAATCCCTGTCAAAAAAATTTTTTCTCAGCTTGATAGAGAGGATGCGATTTAGTTATCAGCACTTTGTAACTTACCCAATTGATAACTGCTATAGATAGTAATTATATAATAAAAAAATGACCTATTATTAGCTTCGGAGACCAAACTAATGGTAGTGACGAAACAGAGAGCAGATCGGGTGGTTTTACATAACATTTCCTGGGAACAGTTTGAAAATCTGCTGCTGGATTTAGGTGACCATCGCTCTGCTCGTTTAGCCTATGATTATGGTACCATTGAGATTATGACTCCTTTGCCTGAACATGAATATTATAAAGAGGTGATTGGTGACCTAGTTAAAGAGCTGGCAGATGAACTAGATTTAGACTACGAAAGTTTAGGGTCAACAACCTGGCGGCGAGAGAGTAGCTTAGCTGGGGTAGAAGCAGATAATTGTTTTTATATCCAAAATGAAGCGGCGATTCGAGGCAGGTTGGACTTAGATCTCAACCAAGATCCCCCCCAGATCTCGCTATAGAAATTGATATAACTAGTAAATCACTGCCTCGTTTGCCAATCTATTCTCGCTTGGGAGTCCCAGAAATATGGTGCTATGATTCTGGCAAACTAACAATTTACTTACTGCAAGAGGGTGAGTATGTAGAACAAGCAAAGAGTAGGGTTTTTCCTGAGTTACCGATTCAAGAGCTTCCTAGTTTAATTGAGCGCCATCGGGCTGATGGTAGGCGGGCAATTAGGCGAACAGTGCGAGATTGGGCAAGGAACTATTTTTAAAACATTCGATATTTTTGGATAATCTTTAAGTCCTATTAATGTCAAGTAATAAAGAATTATAGCGTTGATAATACTTATAAAGTCAAGTCAAGTTTCTTCCCCCTACTCCCTACTCCCTACTCCCTACTCCCAAAAAGTAAGTAACTTATCCAATTCAAAACCGCTATAACTGCTATAGTTATAAACGGCAAACCATCAGATGCACTACCAATCAAAGTATGCCTAAGGCTGATGTTATTGGATTAGGACGCTCAGGTCTTGCAGCCGCAAGACTTCTAAGAAAAGAAGGTTGGGATGTCACTCTCAGCGATGCCGCTAGCCCTGAACGGATCGCTGCACGTTATACCCCAGAAGACTGGCAACACCAACAACAACAGCTTGCCAGAGACGGAATTAACCTTAAACTGGGTTATTCCCTAACCCTAGACTCTTCAGACTTACCCCAGCTAATTGTAGTTAGTCCTGGTGTTCCCTGGGATATACCAGTCTTAGTTGCGGCTAGGACCCAAGGCATTGAAACCATAGGGGAAATTGAATTAGCTTGGCGTTATCTCCAATCCCCATGGGTAGGTGTTACTGGTACTAACGGCAAAACTACTACCACCTCTCTGATTGCTGCTATTTTTCAAGAAGCTGGTTTCCATGCCCCCGCCTGCGGTAACATTGGTTATGCCGCTTGCGAACTCCTCCTAGCACCAGAAATCACGGGTAAACCCCAGGAAACATCCCCAATCGATTGGGTAATTGGGGAAATCAGTAGTTACCAAATCGAATCCTCCAAAGACCTTGCCCCTCGTATTGGTGTCTTGACAACCTTGACTCCTGACCACCTCAGCCGTCACAAAACTCTGGAAAACTATTATGATATAAAGGCATCTTTACTGCGTCGCTCCCAGTTACAAGTTATCAATGGGGATGACCCTTACCTGGGTAATTTGGGAGTAAACTATTGGCCCGATGCCTATTGGATCAGTATCACAGGTGGTCAGGGAGACAGGAATTTTCAACCTTGGGCTTACATCCAAGATGACTGGGTGATAGCAGACTCAGAACCGATCTTGCCAGTAAAATCCTTACAAATGGTCGGAGATCACAATCGACAAAATTTATTAATGGCAGTGGCAACAGCACGATTGGCAGGAATTGAGAAAAATGCGATCGCATCCGCCATTGCCAAGTTTCCTGGTGTACCCCATCGCCTAGAAAAGGTGATTACCTGGCAGGGGATAGACTTCATCAATGATAGTAAAGCCACCAACTATGATGCGGCTCAAGTCGGTTTAGCCTCAGTAGCTGCACCCACTATTCTAATTGCTGGTGGTGAAGCCAAAGCTGGTGATGATACCAGTTGGATTGAAACCATTAAACTCAAAGCAGCGGTTGTGTTACTCATTGGTGAGGCAGCACCTGCTTTTGCGGCACGCCTTAAAGAAGCTGGCTACTCCAGTTACGAACTTGTGGAAACTATGGCGAAAGCGGTACCAAGAGCAGCAGAACTAGCTCAACAGTATAATGCTAGTGTTGTCCTGCTTTCTCCCGCCTGTGCTAGCTTTGACCAATACCAAAGCTTTGAACATCGCGGGGATGATTTCCGCAGGTTGTGTCAGCAGCACCTTACTACTATAGCAAAGGGAACAGGGAACAGGGAGCAGGGAACAGGGAGCAGCGATGCAGTCGGCCAAAGGGGGTTTCCCCCATGAGCGACTGCATCAAGACGGGAGTAGGGAATATGGCATCAAAAATTCTCACAATTCCTACACGGATTGCTATATTTAGCCAGTAACTAACGGTAACGTCCCTAATTGGAGAGCCATATTATGTCTAGCCAAAACTTTAGCAAGCCAGAATTTAGCAGAGAACTGCGCTTAGGACTAGTGGTTTATGGTGGAGTCTCTCTAGCGATTTATATGAACGGTGTTTGCCGCGAATTTTATAATGCTGTTCGCGGTCGAGGTATCTATAAACTTGTTAAAGCTCTCACCGATTCTGATATTATTGTTGATATTCTCTCAGGCACGTCAGCGGGAGGGATTAATGGGGTTCTGCTGAGCTACGCTTTGACCAATAGTAGTCAGGATGAAGTCATCGATTTTGAAAACTTTGCCCAAATTTGGCGGGAAAATGGCAACATCCGCAAGCTCATGCATAAACCTAGCATTACTCAAGGTAAAAATGATGGGGAATCTATTTTAGATGGCAAGGGCTACTATCAAGATGCACTAGCTAAAGCCTTTGAACAAGGGCAGAGTAATAAAAAGAAAGCACCCTCAGACGAGTGGGTATCTTCCTTTAATGAATTAGATTTATTTGTAACAGGAACTGATGTTGTAGGACGGGTTGATACCGTTTTTGATGATACCGGACGGGTGATTGATCTTAAAGACCACCGCACGATTTTTCATCTCAAGCACCGTCAAGGTCGCAAAGAGCCCTTTAATCCCAATTTTAACCCAAACAATTCAACGGTTCAAGACACCTATCAAGCTCTGGCCAAACTGTGTCGTATTACATCCTGTTTTCCAGTTGCCTTCCCTGTGGTTACCGTTGAGTTAGATAATCCTAGCAATCAGGTCGATGCCAAGTTAGTAGAATGGGGAATCCTGAAGAATCGCAAGTTACCGGAAACCCCTCCAACCGGTGGGTATCAATTGCACTTTGTGGATGGAGGTGTGCTAGATAATCGGCCTTTCAGTTACACCATCAAAGAAATGTATTATCGTGCCGACTATTATCCAGTTGAGCGCAAGTTATTTTATATCGATCCCAGTCCAGATAATTTTGCTGGCAGCCAAAAGTTTAATCAGATGCCAAAGCCTGATGTCTGGGAGGTAATCCAGGAGTCGTTGTTAGGAATGCCGACCTATGAAAGTATTAGTAATGATTTGGGGTTAATCAAAGACCGTAACCAGAAAATCCAGCGCTACCATTCTCTGCTAGCCGATGCGGAATCCCCCTTATTTGCTAAGGCTGACAACTCCCAACAGACAACGCTCCCAGTTGAGACGGGAATTTATTGGCGTAGTCGTATGATTAGCTTACGCGATCGCACATTACCTCTAGTCTTGAGAATGTCTCAAGTCAGTAGCACCAAATCTTACCAAGAAATATTAAACAAGCAAGTCATTTTAGATAAAATAGCTAAGCTACTGACCCAACACATTACTGAACCGGAAAAACGGGAAAATAACGACATTATTCCCCAAGACCCTAGTCAACAGATTAGCAATCTCGATATCGAATATGCCTTAAGGAAGCACTTCTATATCGTTAAAAAAGTTTGTCAGTTGATGAATCAGGAGCCATCATTATCTGAGTATAAAACGCTCCAATCCCTAGCCTTAAGGCTAGGTCGTCACATTAAACTCCTAGAAGTCCTTAAGATGGCATTAACTAAGCTGTTGAATCATCCCCAGGTTAGTCAATCCTTCTATGATAGGATATCATGCTTTCAAACTAATCAAAGTTCAGAGTATACGGATAATAATAATAAACTGCTTAGTGATATTTACAACCGTCTAATTCGGTTATACCGTTTCTTGCTCGATGCTGAGGGGCTAGCAGAATTTGTCCCACAAAACCATCAGCAATCCTATTTAGAGACAGTCCCAGCCTATTTCTTGCAAAAATTACCGGAAGAAGCAGCAGAACAATTAGCCGCTAACTCTGAAACCCAAACAGTTGGAAAAACTACCATTGACTGGTTGCCCCAGCGGCGAATTTCCAGCATTTTTGAACAATTTCAGCAAAAAGTTAATCAAGTAGAGCAAGAACCAAATCAACTTCAAAAAATCTGGGAGGCTGAAAAATTCAAAAATAACGATACGGAAAATAATGGAGAACAATACTCCTCCGTTTTGTGTAAGATAGAGGAAGCATCAGAGAAATTCATTGAACTAAGTGGGGTAAATCAGTCTGAAGAACTCTTGACTCGTTTTAAACGATTTCGAGAACTCGATAAAGTTTTGTATCCCTTTGAGTATCTATCTGAAATTGAGGAAAAAAATCTGATCGAGACGATTCGGATTAGTCCAGATGATGCTCAGCTGGGTTTTGGTAAAGGGCAAAACTTAGATAGTAAACTGGCGGGAAATACCTTAAATGCGTTTGGCGGTTTCTTTAAGAAGTCTTGGCGTTCCAATGATATTATGTGGGGGCGCTTAGACGGATTAAACCGGATCGTGGAAGGGTTACTTACTCCTGAGGGGATTGCTAAGTTTCCTAATTTTTTGAAACGACAAGCTCAAGAATATAACATACCTGAAGCCGGAGAAGAATTTGAACAGTTTAAAGAACAGTACTTAGATTTTTTAATTCAAGAGTCTTTCCCTAACGCTACCGCTGATCACCAGGATAAAATTAAAGGTCATCTACGTAAGCTGGCGACTCCTAATCCAGATATTTCTGAGGATTATCTCAAAACAATACTGGATGATTTAGTGCTAGAAGGACATCGTGATATTCTCAGCACTGACCTACAGAATGTGATTGAAGATGAAATTTCTGAACAACTAGAGTGGAGTCAACAGCGAGTTCAACCTGCTGCTCCTAACGATAGTCAAACCACAAATCTAACCACAAGTCTAACCACCAAACCCCAGTATAGTCTAGTTCAGGGTAGTTTTAGTGAAACCATTAGTCTACTAGCAGCTCAGGAATTAGCTAGGAAAAGCATTGACTCCTTACCCCAGGGTAAAGAAACGTTCTTTCTCAACCATTACCAGGTGGGTTCAGAGACATTGTCAAAGGATATTCCCACTACTATCCTAACAAATCTCGCTACCCGAGCTGCCCTGATTGTGCGAGATCTGCTGATCACTGTATTAGGCGATCGCACTCCAGGCTTTGGTCGTAGTTTGATCTATCAAGTCTTGAATACATCCTTACAACTATTTTATTGGTGGCAACAGATTAGCCAATCATCAGGGATTAAAAAGGGTGATGGTAGTCGCCAGAAGTTGATTTACCTGGTAGTGCAAGTAGCCTTGTTGCTGATTGCTGTCCTGTCTGTGGTTATTATCCTATATCGGTCATGGATATGGTTTGCGATCGCATTTATTACTGGGCA
>NZ_JAAHIG010000253.1:0-13101 GCF_010692305.1 Moorena sp. SIO4G3
ATGAAACCTTGGATTTACGGACTTGTGCAAACAAGTAGCGTTGTATTGTGTTCTCTACTGGCTGCAACTACGGCATTAGGACAAATCACTCCAGATAATACCCTCGGTAATGAAAGTTCTTTGGTAAGGCCCAATGTAAATGTTAAGGGACACCTAGCGGATTTGATAGAAGGTGGGGCGATTAGAGAAAGCAATTTATTCCATAGCTTCTCAGATTTTAATGTTGCCGAGTTTGGGCGAGTTTATTTTGCGAATCCTGCTGGAATTACCAACATCCTGAGTCGGGTAACTGGAGCTAAGGTTTCCAATATTTTAGGGACTCTGGGAGTTTTGGGAAATGCTAACTTATTTGTGATAAATCCAAACGGTATTTTCTTAGGTCCTAATAGCATACTGGATCTGGGAGGGTCATTTTTTGGGAGTACTGCTGATAGTGTCTTGTTTGAAGATGGCACAGTATTCAGTGCTAAAAATCCCAATCAGAAACCGTTATTAACGATTAATATACCATCTGGCTTGCAATACGGATCTAATCCAGGGAGTATTACTAATCAGTCTAGTCTTTTTCAGGTACCAAATGTTCAAACATTAGGACTAATTGGTGGTGACATTAATATTCCTGATGGTCAGTTAACAGCAACCGATGGACGGATTGAGCTGGGGAGTGTTGGTTCTAATAGCGTGGTGAACTTGATACCAACGGATACTAGTTTTGTATTGGATTATTCAGGAGTTCAAGAGTTTCAGGATATTAGTTTGTCCGAGGGTGCTTTTGTTAATACCAGTGGGGAAAGTGGTGGCAGTATCCAGGTGCAGGGGGCTAAGGTGAGTTTACGCGATCGCTCTTTGGTTCTTGCGAATACCGAAGGGAGTGGAAGTGGGGGTGGCATAGTTGTTAAGGCTTCACAGTTGAGTCTTGAGGGTGGTTCTAGGATAACTACAGATGTAACTGGCTCAGGGCAGGGGGGAGATGTCAGGATTACCACTGGGGAGTTAATGGTTTCTGATGGAGCAAGAGTTTCAGCTATCACAACCGATGAAGGGGACAGCGGAAATTTGACAGTGGATGCCTCTGAATCTGTTCAAGTAATTGGTACTGATGCCTCGGGTGGGATTTTCAGCGGCTTGTCTACTCAAGGTAATTCAAACTCAAAAGGAAAAGCAGGAGATTTGAGTATTCCCACTGGCAAGTTAATAGTCTCTGATGGAGCAAGAGTTTCAACTGACACTTCTGGCGAAGGGGACGGGGGAAATTTGACTGTGAATGCCTCTTCTACTGTTCAAATCATTGGTACCTCAGTCGATGGTCTGCCTGTCAGCGACTTGTCGGCTGAAACTTTTGGGAAAGGAAATGGGGGAGATTTGAGTATCACCACCGGGGAGTTAATTGTCAAAGATGGAGCACGAGTTTCAGCTAGCACTGCGGGTGTTGGGGACGGGGGAGATGTGAGTATTACCACTGGACAGTTAATTGTCAAAGATGGAGCAGAAGTTTTAGCTGTCACTGTTGGTGAAGGGGACGGGGGAAAGTTGACTGTGGATGCCTCTGAATCTGTTCAACTGATTGGTACTGATGCCGATGGTTCGGTTTCCAGCGGCTTGTTGGCTGAAGCTTTTGGGAAAGGAAATGGGGGAGATTTGAGTATCACCACTGAGCAGTTAATGGTCAAAGATGGAGCAGTTGTTTCAGCTAGCACTGCGGGTGTTGGGGACGGGGGAGATGTGAAGATTACCACTGGGGAGTTAATAGTCTCTGATGGAGCACAAGTTAATGCTGCCACTGTTGGTGAAGGGGACGGGGGAAAGTTGACTGTCAATGCCGACTCTACTGTTCAACTGATTGGTAGGTCAGCCGATGATCGGGTTCCCAGCGGCTTGTTTACTCAAACTAACGGGACAGGAAAAGCGGGAGAGTTGAAGATTACCACTGAGCAGTTAATGGTCAAAGATGGAGCAACAGTTTCAGCTAGCACAACCGGTGAAGGGGACGGCGGAAATTTGACTGTGGATGCCTCTGAATCTGTTCAACTGATTGGTACCTCAGCCAATGGTCAGTATCGCAGCGCCTTGGCTACTCAAACTCAAGGAACAGGAAAAGCGGGAGAGTTGTTGAAAATTACCACTGGCCAGTTAATTATCTCTGATGGAGCAGCAGTTAGTGCTCAAAGCAATCAACCGGGGAGTTCAGCAGGCGAAGTAAAGATTAATGCCAACTCCATCTTCCTAAACAACAATGGAATCATCACAGCAGAAACAGCAGGAGACAAAGGCAATATTAATCTATTATATTCCCGTGTCATCCGACTCTTTAACCAAAGCCAGATTACCACTGACGCTGATAATACCACTGGGGGCAATATAACCATTGATACTGATGTCTTACTCGGTCTGGGAAATAGCGACATCACCGCCAATGCTGAAAAAGGACCAGGAGGTCGTGTTGAGATTGATGCATCCAAAGGCATCTTTGGCTTAAAGTTTCGAGACCGTCTAACTTCAGACAATGACATCACCGCTACGTCTGACCTTGGCCCATCCTTCAGCGGTGAAGTAATCCTCAACACCCCAGGCGTAGACCCGACCTCAGGATTAACGGAGTTGCCAGGAATCCTGGTCGATGCAGAAGCCATCCTGGCCAATGACCTTTGTGGCTTTGAGAATAATCGGATTGCTGGCGGGAGTTCCTTCACCATTACCGGAAAAGGGGGTTTACCAGCTAGTGCAGACGATCCAGTGATTAATAGCGACACCACAGTGGGCTGGAGAACTCGTCCTGGCTTAGCCAGCAGCAGAAGACAACAATTACAGCAATTACGGCAGCAACCTAAGGCCAAAGGCCACGCTACGCGAACAGTGAGACCCCCTTCCCAAGACAAAAAAGTGATTATCGAAGCCCAAGGCTGGGTAACAGCAAAGGATGGCACAATTATTCTGACGGCTCATCCCTTTAGGGGTACTCCTGTTGAGCAGATATTGCCCCATCTTGATTGTCATTCGGGAGTAGGGAGTAGGAAGTAGGGAGTAGGGAGTAGGGAGATGGGGAGATGGGGAGATGGGGAGATGGGGAGATGGGGAGAGTAACATAGCATTTTTCTAAGAGTAGTGAACATACTCTCTCAAAGAAAGGCAAGAGGCAAGAGGCAAGAGGCAAGAGGCAAGAGGCAAGAGTTAATGGGAGCATGTCACTTATGCAGCAACATTAGTACGCTTATCTGGGGAATGGGTAATAGGTAATGGGTAATAGGTAATGGGTAATAGGTAATAGGGGGAGCATGTAACTGACTGACCGACTGACTGAAGAATATTTGTACATTATCTATAGCCCCCGGGTAAAAGCCAAGCTCATATGGTACATAGTTCATCTGTTCTGCAACATAGACTTGCTCCGTTGAGTTAATCAACTATTCTTACTATTCCCTATTCCCGTTTTCCCATTCCCAGATCCGCTGTTCCCTTAATTAATTATTATGAAAAAACTATCATTTCTAATTGCAATCGCATTAACCTGCTTCCTACCATCGGGGAAAGCATTATCAAATTCTCAAGGAATCACACCCAATTCCCGATTCCCGTTCCCCTCCTGGGAGGGGTTAGGGGTGGGTTCCGATTCCCAATTCCCGATTCCCGTTCCCCTCCTGGGAGGGGTTAGGGGTGGGTTCCGATTCCCGATTCCCGATTCCCAATTCCCGATTCCCGATTCCCCAGACCAACAAGCCCAACAACTCTATGAAACAGGTCAATATCAAGACGCTATACCGTTGTTGGAGCAAATGATTAGTAACTACAGGGAGAGTGGCGACCTTATTGGTGAAATTAATTCCTTAGTCAATCTAGCTTTAGTTTATCAACGTTTGGGAAACCTAGACCAAGCATTAGAAACCATATACCAGAGTTTTACCCAACTATCACAACTCGATAATACCAAAGAACGTCAAGAATTACAAGCCCAAATTTTGTCAGTCCAAGGACAAGTATACTTATCTCTAGGTCAGGGGGAAAAAGCTTTATCAATTTGGCAGGAAACTAGTGCTATCTACCAAGAGCTCGGAGACCTAAATAGATTAACAGAAAGTCAGATTTACCAAGTGCAAGCCTTACGAGTATTGGGGTTGTATAATCAAGCTACTAAAACTTTAACTCAAATCAAGGAAACTCTTCAAGACCAACCCGATAGCAAACTCAAAAGTAGAGCCCTCCAATATCTAGGTGATGTGCTGCGCCGAGTAGGAAAATTCCAAGACTCTCAAGAAATTTTACAACAAAGTTTAGCCATAGCCGAAAACTTACCAAATCAGACCTTGATTGCTGAGATTCTGCTCAGTTTGGGAGATACAGCTAGATTACAAAGAAAAACAGAATACGCTTTGGATTTCTATCAACGAGTTGTCAAGGAATCTCCCTTACCCCATCTTAAAATTCAGGGACAATTAAATCAACTGAGTATATTGATAGCGAAACAAAAGTGGTCGCAAGCCAGAGCATTATTGCCAACTATCGACTATACATTAACCACATTATATCCCAGTAAAACCGCAATCAATGCTAGAATTAAGATAGCAAAAACCCTGTTAAAATCTGAAAACACACAAATAAAAAACCCCAAATGCCTTGCTACTTATCTCGCCGATGCTATTAAGCTAGCTAGGAATTTAGGAGATAAAAGAGCGGAAGCTGAAGCCATTGGTAACTTGGGAACCTTATACGAATACAATCAACGTCTTGATGAAGCCCAAGACTTGACCGAAAAAGCCTTAGTCATTGCTCAAGGAATCCAGGCTCCGGATTTAGCCTATCAATGGCAATGGCAACTGGGCAGAATTCTAAATCTAAAACAGGATAAAAAAAACGCGATCGCGGCCTATTATCAATCCGTGATAACCCTCCAATCTATCCGTAGCGACCTAGTCACGATTAGTAGCGATATTCAGTTTGATTTCCGAGAGAGCGTCGAACCAGTCTACCGAGAATTAGTAGGACTACTGCTCGAACCAAATGCATCTCAAGAAAACCTCAAAAAAGCACGAGATGTGATTGAATCCCTGCAACTAGCAGAACTAGACAACTTCTTTCGCGATGCCTGTTTAGATGCCAAACCAGTTAATATCGACGAAATAGACCCCAACGCTGCTATCGTCTATACCATTATCTTGCCAGACCGGCTGGAAGTAATTGTCACCTTGCCGGGACAACCTCTGCGCCAGATCACCACTAACTTACCCAAAATAGCAATAGAATACCAACTGGCTTTGGCTTGGAGAAATATTACTAGCCCTTGGCGAGGTCTTCAAAAGGAAAACTTACAAACAATACACAACTGGTTAATCGGCCCGATTCAGGCCGAACTAGCCAATAGTAACATCCTCACCCTAGTATTTATCCCCGACGGAGCCCTGCGCAATCTTCCCATGTCTGTGCTTTATGACGGGGAAAAGTATGTGATCGAGAAATATAGTATTGCCGTAGCACCCAGTTTACAACTAATCGACTCCCAAGCAAACGCCAGACAAAACTTTTCAGTTCTGAGTGCTGGAGTGACGGAAGTTCGTCCCCATCGTCCCAATTTAGCACCACTTCCTGGGGTGAAGGTGGAATTAGAGAATATCAAGGCTCAAGTTCCTTCATCGATTCTACTCAATGAATCCTTTACTGAATCCAACTTCAATACAGAAGTTAATACCTCTGGTTACGAAATCGTTCATCTCGCCACTCATGGTCAATTCAGTTCAGTAGCTGAAAAAACCTTTCTGCTGACCTGGGATGACGTGATCAATCTCAATGAGTTAAATAGTCTAATCTCAGCCGATCAAAAGCAAAAAAATCCCATTGAATTACTCGTCCTCAGTGCTTGTCAGACAGCGGCAGGAGACTCCCGAGCCGCTTTGGGATTGGCTGGAGTAGCAGTGCGATCTGGCGCACGCAGTACCATTGCCAGTCTTTGGTCTGTGGACGATCTAAGCACTGCAGAGCTAATGACTCACTTTTATCAGAGGTTAGCCAAGGGCAATGTTACCAAGGCTGAAGCTCTGCGACAAGCTCAACAGGAGCTGTTGCAGACGGAGGATTTTAATCACCCGTTTTATTGGTCAGCTTTTATTTTGCTGGGAAATTGGTTGTGAAAATTAGGGATTAGGGTGTGGGGTGTGGGGTGTGTGGGAGGTATGGGGAGGGTGGGGAGATGGGGAGATGGGGAGATGGGAACAGGGAGTAGTTGTGTTTGGTGCGATCGGGTAGCAATTCAGCAAAAAGCGATCGCACGGGTCGCACCTGTAAAATGCCCATCTTGGTGGAACTGGCATCTTGCCAGTTTCATGCTTATGGGCATTTTGGTGGAACTGGCATCTTGCCAGTTTCATGCTTATGGGCATTTTGGTGGAACTGGCATCTTGCCAGTTTCATGCTTATTGTCAAGCGGGCAGGATGCCCACTCTACTCCGATTAATTAATTAATTTAGCAACGCCGCTTTTTTGTGCTGCTAACCAATGTAGTGCATCGCTGCAATAGTTTTTATTACCCCTTTTTCCACCTTTAACATTCTTACAACTTTTACAACACTTATCACCCTTTAAACGCAGATTGTGTTAATGCAACAGTTTTTATGACCCCCTTAACTCTTTCCTCTCTTACCACCTTTACCTCCCTTTAGCTAGAAATAGCGTCAATGCAACAGTTTTTATGACCCCCTTAACTCTTTCCTCTCTTACAATCCTTACCACTCTCTAGCTAGAGATAGTGTCAATGCAATAGTTTTTCTAAGCCCTTGCATCTTCTGATAATTTGTGTTAATATAACAGTATTGTTAAAGCAATGGTTTTACCGCCATGATGATTTCTACCGCCCAAGCCGCTGAATTACTAGGTGTTTCTGCCACTCGCGTCCGTTTCCTGCTGAGCAAGGGCAGAGTGAAGGGGGCTTATAAGGTGGGTAGAACTTGGGTGATTCCTCTGTTTGACGGTATGCCGGTGGTCACCCCTGGTACTCGTGGACCGAAGCGGAATTGGTCAAAGCGTACGGAGTACACTAAGGCTGTGATTCACGTTAATCAAAGGGTAATTCGCCAAAATCTCAAGAGCGGGGAGCGTAACCCTGTGATTACGGTCAAACGGGGTTCTAAAAATATTTATGGTCATACGGTAGAGGTCAATGGCCCCTGTCGGGTGATGTATCGTCCTGATGATCCATTACATTGTGGGGCTAGGGTGTGGATTGAGACGATTTCTGATTTTAAGGTGAGTTGATTTGGTCAGTGGTCAGTGGTCAGTGGTCAGTGGTCAGTGGTCAGTGGTCAGTGGTCAGTGGTCAGCCGTCAGCTTATTTTATTCAAAATACAAGTTAATTGAAGAGCGACTTTCAGCATCGTATCCCTAGAGACATTACACCAGGTTTATCTGTGGGAAATGTTTTGAAGTTGTTTGTAAGCTTGAGTGATTCCTATTATGCTACGCTAGCAACCGATAGGCTATGATTTGGACATGGAATTTGAGTGGGATGAGTCAAAAGCTTTTGGCAATATTAAGAAACACGGTGTTAGTTTTGAAGAAGCTAAGACTGTCTTGAATAATCCATTAGCAGTGATCTTTGATGATCCATTACATTCTGTAAACGAACAACGATAAATTATTATTGGTGACTCTCAAAGAAATCGGTTGCTCTTGGTTTGTTTCACAGAAAGTTCTAACGCTATTCGTATCATTATTGCCCGTCCAGTTACTCGAAGGGAACGTCAAGATTATGAACAAAACACCTTTCAGTGAATCACCAGACTTTGATGATGAGATGCTGCCTGAGTACCAATTCGACTATCGCAAAGCAAAGCCCAATCGTTTTGCTAGCAAAAGTGGCAAAACTATGAACATTGTGGTGTTGGATGAGGATATCGCGGAGGTCTTCACTACACCAGAAGCGGTGAACAAAGCCCTAAGGGCATTGATTGAAGTTGTACCGCGAACGGTGAAAGTAGATGATTGCTGATTGCTTACGGATAAACAGCTAAGGTGGCAATATAGTGAGCAGCAATCAATTAATGCGATTGGCCTCTGGCCACGCTTCGCGATCGCATAAAACTAGACCCAACCAGTAGCAGCTTTCCTAGTGTTAGCGTAGTTAATTATGGATTCAGTCTTTGAAAAATAAAGGATATGAGTTTACAGTCTAATGGAAAAGTGGCTATCATTCGTACAGAAAGGGGATTAACGATATCAGGTACACGCATCACACTCTATGATGTAATGGATTACCTAACTGCCGAATATCCTCCTAAGTTCATTCGTGGTCTGTTCAATCTAACCGAGGAACAAATAAATGCTGCTCTGACCTACATTAAGGCCAATCGTACTGAAGTCGAAGCTGAGTATCAAATTGTAGTTAAAGAAGCTGAAGAATTGCGACAGTATTATGAACAGCGGAATCGTGACCTGATTGCCCGACTTGCCAAAAAGCCACCATTACCAGGTAGGGAGGCGGCTTGGGAAAAGCTGCAAGCACAGAAAGCAAAACATCAAGCTCAATTTGAGTCCCAGCGTCAGCGGTCAGCTTATTTTATTCAAAAGCACCGATTGCGCTACTAGATCGGTGCTTCGCGAACAGTAGCCTTGACTACCGCCAATGGCTGATAGCTGATAGCTGATAGCTGATAGCTGATAGCTGAATAACTAATATAAAAACCAATCGAAATTTCGGCTAATCAACAATTCTGTCTTCTTGGCATGGTGAGTGTTTTTCATCGCAATAGGTTGTATAGCAAATTCATAGCGACTTGCTAGATCCCTTGTTTCTTCTGTATTGTCATAGCTCATCAGAAAATCGCCTTCTAATTTGCTAGCAAGTTTAAATAGAGCTTCATGATCAACTGCTGAATATCGATAGAGCCTGCGCCCAGCTTTTAAATAAGGTGGATCAATAAAATAAATAGCATCGTTGCGGTGATAATTTTGCTCACAAACCTCAAACCCATCCCCAGCAATAAATTTAATTTTTGTCTTGATTTCAGCAATAGAAAGTATGCGCTTTTTCAGGGTTTGAGGATACCAGCGTGACGTGATTCCTTTGCCATTTTCCCCATTTTTCATAAAACTAGCACCATCAGCCAGAATTCCACCACGATTAACGCGATTTTTAACTACTGTTGCGAAAGCGAGAGATTCAAGAGATTCATTTGCAGAATCAATAGCTTGCTTAGCACTCTTTGCAGTTAGATTAAAATTGACAATAGTTTCGGCTAGCCATTCGGCACCACCACCTAAAATGACCTGCCACACAGCAGCAACCCCTTCATCTTTTTCTACCATAGTCACTCTACCTACTAAATTATCGAAAGCAGCAGTAAGACTGACTATACCTCCACCAGCAAAAGGTTCAAAAAGTTCCTTATCTGTACCACCTTTATTATACAACCATTGGCGAATTTGGGGTATTAGCCAAGTTTTACCACCAGCATAGCGAAATGGGCTACGTTGCGGCACACTAGCTACATTTATGACTTTTTTATGACTGGTGAGAGAGGCAGTATTAAATAGCTCAAGTTGAGTCATTGGCTTATCCTTTATTGTAAAGGAAGATCTACTATAGTTTGAGTGTCTGGAGGATTATCTAGTTTATCATCAAGTTTCTGTTGAAGCACTTCAAGGAAATCTTCTACGTTACCAGCTTTCGGTGTTGAAATAGCGTTAATTGCTGCCCAGTATTCTGTATAAATTACATCGTGTAACGTCAAATTGAACTTATTTTTTTCCTGTTCTAGGGTGTAAAGATGCCAGGCAACTTCCGATTTATCCCATTCAACCTGTGGCAATTGTGGCAGAGTATCAAAGAAACTCTTTTGTAAAACGATTACCTGTTTCTTATTCCACTCACGAAAAATTGACCCCTTATACAAAAGCTGAGGGAGGAGGCGTTTGCGTGAGGATGATAGATAATCTGGACTAGGATAATAAGTTGTCAATTTTGCCCAATCTATAGTTTTCCAGTCTTCAGGATTACTAATATACCTTTCAAAGGGTTTTCTAACGTTACCAGAAATATAAACAGCTTGCACTTCTACAGAGCCAAAATCTAAAACTTTTCCTCGATCATCATAAGAAACTAAGACTAGATCAATATTTCCAGCGGACTGACCATTGGCATCTTTCAAGCGAACCTCTGTCAGGGAAGTCCAATTAGTTTCCTCTCCAAAGAAATAATTAGCGGCATTTTCAGCAATTAGCCAATCCTGTCGGAAGCGAACTGGACAAGTAATGACCGATTCATCCCTGTGATAGATACTACATACACCTAGAGGATTGTTTGCCTTATCTTTGGTGCAATTCGGCACCTTATTGTTATAAGGACACAGTTTGTAGCGACGATAGCGCTTTGCCTGTTCTGTGAAGTTGTTAGTTGGGAATCCGAAGACCTCTGCAAGAGGATTGTTGGACATATCAATTTAGTATAGTACTTATGTAAATCTAAGACTACCGTAAGAAGGTCAAGATATTGATTAAAGTTGTACCGCGAAGGGTGAAGCTAGATGATTGCTTACGGATGAACAGCTAAGGTGGCAATTTATAGTAAGCAGCAATCCATATGATGCGATCGCGTTCGCGCAGCGTCGGCTCTGCCGAAAGCGTGGCCTACGGCCAATCGCTTTTAGCGGCTCCTAGGTCGCATCCCTAAGCGTGGCCTTTTGGCCAAGGTCAATCGCAACCAAGTTCCAGCAAACTTCCTAGTGCAATTCGCTACTTGCCCGATTGTCACGTTTCTTCGGACTGCCCTATAAAATAGATACAGCTCAACCTTACCGTTAGGCTCAAAATCAGGAGACTTACGTGGCATACAGTGACTTTACTCTCAAGAAAGTAAAGCTTGACTTCAATATCGAGACTGTGGAGGATCAGTCACTATTTTCCAATACTGAAGAAATTAAAATAAGTGATTATCTGGCACAGACCTTAAAAAGAAATGTCCCTTTAGCGTTAGCCATTAATACGGAAAAAGCTAGGTCAGAACTAATCATTATTAATATCTTACTGGAAGTCAAAGAAAAAGCATCTGAAAAAATTAGTCTATTCTCAGGCATTGATTTTAATGTAGATAAGGAAAAAGGCTTAACTGGATTTTGTGATTATATCATTAGCGGTTCAGAAGAACAGTTATATTTAGATTTGCCGGTAATTACCATAGTTGAAGCTAAGAATGAAAATATTATATCTGGCTTAGGCCAATGTATTGCCGAAATGTATGCTGCTCAACTCTTTAATCAAGAAGCAAATCATGATTTACCCTGTGTATATGGTGCAGTCACAACAGGGGATGAATGGAGATTTGTTAAGCTTGATAAAAATGTCGCTTATATAGATCATAATAGCTATTATATTAGCGATATTAAGAAAATTATTGGGATTCTAGTCAACATGGTTAACGGAGAAGCCTAATACTATTAGGAAAGGGAGCAGGGAGCAGGGAGCAGGTAATAGGTAACAGGTAATAGGTAATAGGTAATAGGTAAGGGAAAAGAGAAAAAATTCTGTCTACCTAATTCTCTCGATTCCCGATTCCCGATTCCCGATTCCCGATTCCCGACTCCCGATTCCCGATTCCCTAAAACCCAATCGATAACTGGAATAATTGTGAAATCAATCCTATAATTCCCCCGATTAACACTAACCATAGGGAATTTACCTTAAATCGAAATACCAGCACCGCGCTAGTTATTGCCACTATAACGGTTAACCAATCAACTAAGGCAGTACGTGCTAAAATGTAGGTTACTCCTGTCATCAGTCCTAAGGAAGCCGCATTAACACCGTCGAGGAATCCACTTGCCCAGGGGGATTGGCGTAGCTTGGGCACCCAAGGATTAATGATTCCGACTAACATAAAGGCAGGCAAGAAGATTCCAACGGTGGCAGCGATTGCGCCAACATTACCATTCAGGAGATAGCCAATGAAGGTAGCAGTGGTAAACACAGGACCGGGAGTGACTTGACCGATTGCGATCGCATCAATCAGTTGTTGAGAAGTCAGCCATTGGTGGCGCTCTACTAAATCTTGTTGTAGAAACGCCAGCAGCACATAGCCACTACCATAAAGAACGGAGCCAATTTTTAGGAAGAATAGGAACACACTAACGGAAGATACTGAAGCAGCGGATGGTACACCGGTCTGGGCTAAAAGACTAGAGAAAGGCACAAGTAAAGCACCTGTGATGTTATTTCCTCTACGCCACAGGGTTTTGACTAGCATTACCGCAGCTCCCACCAACAGCAGTAATAGAATTTCATGGGTACCTAAGAAGAAAGCGATAGTAGCTGCAACTCCTGCTACTGTGGTGGGAATATCTTTTGCTGCTTTTTTCCCCAACTTCCATAACGCTTGTAAAACAATAGCGATGATAACTGGTTTGATACCATAGAGGAGCCACTCTACCTGGGGCACACTCTGGTAACGGGCAT
This sequence comes from Moorena sp. SIO4G3, assembly GCF_010692305.1. Taxonomy (NCBI): domain Bacteria; kingdom Bacillati; phylum Cyanobacteriota; class Cyanophyceae; order Coleofasciculales; family Coleofasciculaceae; genus Moorena; species Moorena sp. SIO4G3. The sequence continues at coordinate 12,427 of NZ_JAAHIG010000253.1, forward strand.
AAATTGCTGCCATTATCCAGACAATCACCATTGCTGGCAAGATAAAACAAGAACCAGCAACAAACAGCCCTCGCCATCCTGCTCGCTCATAACCGATGTGAATGGCTAATTCTGTAGAGTTAGGACCTGGAAGAAGATTGGTAACGCCCAGTAGATCCAGCAGCTTCTCATGACTCATCCACTGTCGTCGCTTCACTACTTCATCATCCATCATGGCAATGTGAGCAGCTGGGCCACCAAAGGCAATTGTCCCCAATTTAAAAAAGACTAGTGCTAATTCTTTTAGTCGTTGTCCCTGTTGTTGTGGGGACAGTTGAGCGTCAGAACGGTTGTGTTGCTCAGGCTGAATATCGTCTATTTCGTTAGACACTGGCTTGACTCGAAAGGTGTCAAGGTTAATATACCAAGTCTTATACCCATGACCTACAAATCCCTGGGTTTTAGGGAACAGGGAGCAGGGAGCAGGGAACAGGGAACAGGGAATCGGGAATCGGGAATAGGGGTAATAAAATGTAATTTATAACTATTTATATATAGTTAAGTATTTAACTGTTCGCGTAGCGTGCGCGTTTTTGTGGTTATTTTATTTGCCTATTGCCTATTCCCTATTCCCTGTTCCCTGTTCCCTGTTCCCTGCTCCCTGCTCCCTGTTCCCTAAAACCCAGGGATTTGTAG